>JAGQQZ010000679.1 GCA_020425915.1 Planctomycetota bacterium
CCAAGGTCCACTTGCCGGGCTTGGGCGGCCGACCCGCTTCGCTCAACACGCCTTCGAGGATGCCGGGCTGAGCCATCTGCAGCACCACCGGTCCTTCGACCGGCAGCGAGATCTGCGCGTGCACGTTGCCGTAGGCCGGGTGCGCCGCGGTCAGGCGAGCCTCGCTCGCGAAGACGCGGTCGACGCGGAGTTCGCCTGCTTCGTCGGTCGTGCCGGCCTGGATCGGCATCTCGGGGATCCTCGGCCGGTCGCCGCGCGCCTCGACGTAGATCGTAGCGCTCGACACGGGTTCGCCGGTTGCGTCGACGACGCGCACGTCGAAGGCGCGCGCCGCGCTCAGCGACAGCTCGACGTCCATCGAACCCTCGACATCGAGATTCTTGGCGGTGAGCGCGTGTCCCTCGCATTGCGCGAGCAGGGCGAATTCACCGGTGGGCACGTCGTTGATTCGCCACTTGCCGTCCTCGGTGCGCTCGACCCGCTCGGTCAGGTCGACGGGCTGGGACGCGCCCCACATGGCCATCTCGACCGCGCCCTCGCCGAGCTCGCCGGGTAGCAGGTCGAACTTCGGCTTCTCGATCGGGAGTCCCGCCTCGCTCGTCAGCGTGACGGTGATCACGAACGACGAGGGCAGCTGCACCTCGATGTCGCGCATGATCGGCTGTGGTTCGGAGATGATCCACGGGTCTCGGTTCGAGCGGCGCGCGGCGACGATGACGTTCTGGTTCGGGAATCCGGACAGCTCGAACACGCCGTCGGCGGTGGTCGGTTCGGTGAACCTCGCGAAGTAGACCGGGATCGCGCCGACTGGCGCGGCCAGGATCTCCGCTCCCTCGACCGGTTCGCCGGTCTGGTCGACGACGTGGCCGTACAGCGTCTCGCCCTCGCGGAGCCTCGCGGTCCCGATGTCACGCTCCTCGGCCGCGGCGACCTTGACCTGCTGCTTGATGAAGGGCAGTCGTGCGCGCGCGGTGACGACGACGACGTTCTGGCCGGGGACGACGCCGGTGAGTCGGAACGACCCGTCCTCGCCGGTGCGGGTGGCCGGGATCGGCAGCTGCTCGAAGCGTTGTTCGACCCACGGCGGGCACTCGGCGACGAGGATCCGCTGGCCACCCGGCTTGATCATGAGTCCGCCGGTCGGATCGAACTGTTCGACGGGCGCCATCGACAGCAGGGCGCCCGGAATGTCGGCAGCGCGCACGAGCGCGCCGGCGACCGGCCGACCGTCGTCGTCGACCACGGTGCCGGTGAGGATGCCACTCGGCTCCATGACGATGTCACCGAGATCGACGATCTCGCCGGGACCGGGAATGTGCTCGACGACGCGCAGCACGACCGCGTCGGAACCGCGTCCGGCGCGGAGCAGGTAGAACGCGCGCGGCCAGACGCCGTCGAGTTGGAACTCGCCGGCGCCATCCGACTTGGTCTCGCCGGCATCGACGTCCGGCTCGTAGCGCGCCTCGGTCAGAGTGGGTGACGCACCGGCGCTGATCACGCTGTCGGCCGCGAACCGGTACAGCTCGACGCGGACGTTCGGCAACGGCTTGCCTTCGGGTGTGACCGTGCGACCACGGAACCCGCTGAGCGCTGCACGGATACCAGGATCGAGTTCGCGCCCGTCGCTGGGCGCGCGCACCGTGCTGCGATCGATCGACGCGTCGGCGACGTCGGTCCGCTGCGCGTTGCCGGCTTGCTCGTCGGTCGTCGACGCGTGCTCGGTTCCCAAGGGCACGGGGCCGCGATCCAGCGGACTGGCATCCTTGCCGCCGAACATGAGGAACGCACCGAGCGCGAGGATGGCGATGGCGATGACGATCGGGACGAGACGTGCGGGGTTCATGTCGGAGCCGGAGTCGAGGTGCGGCGAGGGATACAGACTACATGTCGTGGCCGAAGCGGAATATTGTCTTGTCGGTGCGACGAAAATGCCCATCACAGCGGGTCTCGCCCTGGATCGAGCGCTGGGCCGCGCGGATCCCGCGTGGCGGCTCGGTCCTCGACCTCGCCTGCGGCGACGGTCGCCATGCGCGTTGGCTCGCCGACCGCGGCCATCGCGTCGTCGGCGTCGATCGTGACCTCGATGGCGTCGCCGACTTGGCCGACGATCCGCGATTCGAGTGGCTCGCGCACGACCTCGAGGCCGGTGGGGAGTGGCCGCTGGCGCGCCGAACGTTCGATGGCGTCGTCGTCACGAACTACCTGTGGCGTCCCATCCTCGCCCACGTGTTCGACGCGGTCGCGACCGACGGCGTGCTGCTGTACGAGACCTTCGCCGTCGGCAACGAACGCTACGGCCGACCACGCAACCCGGACTTCCTGCTGGCGCCCGGTGAGCTCCTGGCGTGTCGCGACCGCGGGTTGGAGGTCGTCGCGTTCGAACAGGGGATCGATTCGGAAGGTGGGACCACTCGTGTCGTCGAACGCGTAGTGGCCGTGCGCGCCGCGGGCCCGCAGCCGATCGAGCCGCGTGCCCCCGGCTCCTGAGGCGGTTGCATCCGGGCGCGGCTGGCACTACACAGGACCCGAGCGGCTGCACCCAGGCGCGACGACGAGAGAATGAACCGCACGATCAAGTCTCCGGACTCCGACACGATCACGAACGGCGTGCGGATCCACGCCGCGGCGCGCTACGCGCCCGAGCAATCGGATCCCGACAACTGCTCCTACGTGTACTCGTACCGCATCACGATGACGAACGAGGGCGACGCGACGGTCCGACTGCTCCGTCGCCACTGGATCATCCTCGACGCGTTCGGCGAGCGGGAGGAGGTCGAGGGGGACGGCGTCGTCGGCGAGCACCCGGTGCTCGAGCCCGGCGAGACGTACTCGTACGTGAGTCGATGCCCGCTCTCGACGAGTTGGGGGACGATGGAAGGATCGTACGCATTCTTCCGCGGTGACGACAGCGAGCCGATCGAGGTCGAGATCGGCCGCTTCTTCCTCGTCCCGTCGTCGGCGTAATCGCGCCGCGCCGCTGGCCACGGCCAGGGCGGCCCCGTATCTGTGGGGCATGCTCCGCCTGACTGGCTCGTGCCTACTCGCCGGACTCACGTCTGCCGCGCTGACGGTCGCGCAGGATCTGCGCGAGATCTCGACCGAGATCCTCCACCTCGGCGACACGCGCATCGAGTCGTGGCCCGCAGGGACGCCGGACCCCGTCGGGCGCAGCCTCGCACTCGACTTCGAGGCCGACGCGAACCGGGTGGAGCATTGTCTGATCCTGCGATACCACGACGTCGACGACGGTTGGGCGATCTGGCTCAACGATCGGATCGTCGGCACGCTGCGACGCGGGAAGGTGCTGCGCGACGAGATTCACGTGCTCCCGCCGGGTGCGTTGCGCGATGGAGTCAACGAACTGCGGATCGTCCCGCAGGGTTCACACGCCGACGACATCCTGGTCGGCGCCGTTCGCCTCGTCACGCGCCCGCTGCGCGAATACCTCGACCTCCGCGTGGTCGGCGTCAAGGTGGTGGGTGAGGCCGGTGCGCCCGTGCCGGCACGCGTCACGATTACCGATCCCGACGACGAACTCGTCGCCGTCTACTATGCGGACGGTGAGCGGACCGCGGCGCGCGACGGCATCGTCTACGTCGCCGACGGCGTCGGACGGTTCGAGCTGCCGCCCGGGCGGTACGTGGTGTGGGGGAGTCGCGGCATGGAGTGGGGAGTCGACTCCACGGAGTTGACCGTGCCGGGGCAGGACGAGGTCGAGCTCGAGATCCGGCGTGAGGTCGAGACCACGGGATTCGTCGCGGCGGACACGCACATCCACACCTACGAGTTCAGCGGACACGGAGACGCTTCGCTGCGTGAGCGGCTCGTGACGCTGGCCGGCGAAGGCGTCGAACTCGCGATCGCGACCGACCACAACCACAACATCGACTATCGTCCGCTGCAGCGATCGATGGGGCTGTCCGAACACTACACGTCGGTGGTCGGCAACGAGGTCACGACCGAGAACGGGCACTTCAACGCGTTCCCGCTCGACCCGAAGGATCGGGTCCCGAACCACGAGGTCGCCGACTGGGTCAAGCTGATCGACGGGATGCGCGCACGTGGCGCGAAGGTCGTGATCCTGAACCATCCGCGATGGCCGCAGATCCACACAGGCCCGTTCGGCAAGAACCACTTCCACCTGAATCGGCTGACCGGTGCGTTCGCGGACGGCCCCGAACGCGTGACTTGGGACGCGATGGAGCTCGTGAACGCGACGACCCAGGCGCGTGACCCGCTCTACAACTTCGTCGACTGGTTCGCGCTGCTCAACCACGGCGAGCGCGTGACGGCGGTCGGGTCGTCCGATTCGCACACCGTCGCCGATCCGGTCGGTCAGGGCAGGACGTACGTCAGCAGTTCGACGGACGACCCGGCGAGCATCGATGTCGACGAAGCCTGCGCCGCCATTCGCGACGGGCGGAGTTCGATCGCGCAGGGGATCTTCACCGAGGTGTGGGTCGGCGAAGGGCATCGAATGGGGGACGTCGCGACCTTGGCCGGCGACCGATTCGAGGTCGTGTTGCGTGTCGCCAGCCCGGCGTGGGTCCGACCGCGCACTGCAGCGGTCTACCTGAACGGCAAGCGAATCGTCGAACGAGAGGTGTCGGCGAAGTCCGGCGAGCCGGTCGACGTCGCGCTGCGCTTCGAACTCGACACGCCACCCAACGACGCACACCTCGTCTGCATCGTGGTCGGGGACGGGGTCCGCCATCGCTACTGGCGGACCGCGGTCACGAACGACTACACCGTCGGCGCGACGAACCCCGTGTGGCTCGACGTCGACGGTGACGGCGCCTACACCGATCCGAAGTCCGCCGCGGCGCGGATCGTCGAGCGGACGGCGCTGCGGGCCCAGCCGCTGTCGAAGGCGCTGGTCGGCGTCGACGACGCGGTCGCCGTGCAGGCGCTCGGCATCGTCCACGCCCGGTTGGGCGCGGAACCGGAGCGCGCCCACGCCGTGATCCTCGAGGTCGCGCGCCGCCTCGAACGCCCCGACGTCATGAAGTTCGCGGACCTGATCCGGCACTGAGATCGCTGTCGAATTCCACGACACCGGGTGACCGTCGACGCCCCTTGCGAGCGGGCGTTCCCGGCCGTGCTGGAGTCCATGCGCGGTTCGGTTCGATCGTACGTTCGTGAAAGTGCGTGACGACGAGCTCACCGAGTCCGGTGCCGAGCCTCCGCGATCCAGCGCGGCCGAGCCCCGATCGGTGTCGATCTCGGTCGTCGTGTCGGGTCACAACCGCGGGCGCGACGTCGCGACCGCCATCGACCGCGTGCTCGCGCAGCGATTCCCTGCGTCGGAGATCCTCGTCGTCGACGACGGATCCACGGACGACACGATCGCTCGCGTGGCGCGACATCGAGAGCACATCCGGCTCGTGCGTCAGCACCGACTCGGTCGCGTCGCGGCGCACAACCGCGGCGCGGAGCTCTCGACCGGCGACTGGGTCGCGTTCGTCGACTTCGGCGCGCCGTGGCGGGAGGACCATCTGGAGCGGATGGCCGCCGCCATCGCGGCGACCGACGGTGCGGCCGACCTCTACTTCGGCGATGGCGAGCGCGCCTCGGCCGAGGGTGGAGGGACGCACTGGCAGGCCGCGAGGTTCGACATCGAGACCCCGTTCGAGCTCGTCGGCGACGCCGCGCGGTGGGCGCTGATGCGTCACCAACCGATGAACCTCGCCGCCGCGGTGTTCTGCCGCCAGCGCTTCGTCGAGGTCGGTGGCTTCGACTTCGGGGCGAAG
>JAGQQZ010000054.1 GCA_020425915.1 Planctomycetota bacterium
CGACGGCGAAGCGGCGACGGAGGGCGCCTCCTGTCGTTGCGAGCCCGAGCGAGGTTGCCCCGGCGCGCCGAATCACATCATCAAATCGCGTCCCCCAAGTCCCGAATCGAGACCGAGCCACGCGCTCGACTCCACAGCCCTCCCCCACCCGCCGACGCTAGGACCGGCGAGCCGACCGATCGTGCAGTAGGTTCGCAGGAGGAGCACCATGTTCGGCAGTCATCGTCATCATCATCCTGGCCGCGAACTGATCGCGATCCCCGCGATCGCGACACTGCTGGCACTCGCATCGTGCGGCGCCGGCGGCAGCACGTCCCAGGCGACGCCGACCGATCCGGGGATCCCGGGCAACGCCTACACACCGGCATGGGCCGTGGTCACCCCGGCCGAGGTCATCCGGTTCGACTACGACAGCGGCAAGTCGAACACCGAGAACGGCGCGAGCCTCCGCGTCGCCGTGCAGGGCCTGACGGCCGGACAGCGGCTGGAGATCGGCTCGGGGACGTATTCGGTTCCCTCCCGCTTCTCGATCCATCTCGTCGGATCGGAGTCCGCGCCGATCTGGATCGCGGCGCAGGCGGGTGCCAATCCCGTCATCACGCGACCCGACGCGAACCAGAACGTCATGAACCTCGATCATGCCGAGTACGTGTCGGTCGAGGGGCTCGAGCTGACCGGAGGGAGCACCGGCTTCAAGCTCTACGACTGTTCTCACGTGCGGATCGACGGCTGCGAGATCCATCACACCGACGGGGTCGGAATCGCCGCGAACTCAGCCGACACCGAGTACCTGGTGCTCACGCGAAACCACATCCACGACACCGGCGGTGGCGGCGGCGAGGGCATGTACCTCGGCGCGAACAATTCGGCACACGTCATGCGCTACTCCGTGATCGCCTACAACCACATCCACGACTGCTCCGGTTCGCAGGGCGACGGCATCGAGGTCAAGCAGGGCAGCTACGGCAACCTCGTCGCCTACAACCACGTCCACGACACCAACTACCCCTGCATCATCGCCTACGGCACGGACGGCAACGCGAAGAACGTCATCGAGGGCAACATCTGCTACCGGTCGAACGAAGCCGTCATGCAGGTCCAGGGCGAGGCGATCGTTCGGAACAACCTGCTGATCGACGGGGACGGCGGCTTCCTGTCGACCGATCATCAGGGGCAGTCACGTGAGCTGACGGTCGTGCACAACACGATCGTGACCGCGGGCCGCGGGGCCTACCTGTCGCGTTGGAACGGCCGCCCCGACATGGTGTTCGCCAACAACGTCGTCTACAGCCGCGACAGCGAGTCGATCCATTTCTCGAACGGCTCCAGCGGCGTCACCGTCTCCGGCAACGTCGTCGTCGGTGGCGTCAGCAACGCGGCCGGGTTCGTTCCGGGCAACGGCCTGTCGGACTTCGTGGACCTCGCGTGGGACGGTTCTCGTCGGAACGCGGTGCCGACCGACGAGACGATCTACCTCGGTGCCGACCCGCAGTATTCCGTGACCGAGGACCTGTTCGGGTCCGCTCGATCGCGATCCCCGGCCGCGGCGGGCTGCCTCGATTAGCCCCGTCGCACCGAACCGTCACGGTCCGCGTGAATCAGCGACCCATCGGGTTCCGACGATAGGAGCGGGCCCACGGTCCAGAATCCTCGATGACCAACACGCCGGACCTGCTCGAGCAACAGATCGCACGACACCTCCGCGGTGCCGGCGTGCCGGAGGCGCTCCTCCCGCTGCTCGACGAGATCCGGCAGACCTACCAGCAGTTCGCAGACGAGCGCGCGGGCTTCGAGACCGTGCTCGAGCGCGACGGCGACGATCTCCGCTCGAGTCCGGAGACCCGCCTGATGATGTCTGCGTTCCCCGACATGATCCTGCAGGTCAACGCGGGCGGACGGATCATCAACGTGAAGCCGGGCAAGCCGGCCGACGCGTATCCTTCGAGCGACTCCTTGATCGGCACGTCGGTCAGCGACCTCAGCGTCGAACTGGCGATCGCGGCCGAGCGCACTCGTGACACGATGCTGCCCGAGGTCTGTGAGTTCCAGATCTCGGACCACGGGCAGAATCGCTGGTTCGAGGCCCGCACGTCCGCATGCCTTCGTGGCCAAGTCGTCGCGATCGTTCGGAACGTGTCGCACAGCAAGCGAGTCGAGGCGGAGTTGCTCGCGGCGAAGAACGATGCGGAACGCGCGACGCGCGCCAAGAGCGAGTTCCTCGCGACGATGAGTCACGAGATCCGCACACCGATGAACGCGATGCTCGGCATGAGCCACCTGCTGAGCGAGACCACGCTCGACGACGAACAGCGCCACTTCGTCGACATGATGCGTGACTCCGGTGAGTCGCTGCTCGTGCTGATCAACGACATCCTGGACTGTGCGAAGTTCGAGGCCGGCAACCTGGAACTGGAGCGCATCGAGTTCGACTTCGAGGCCACGGTGGAGAGCGCCGTCGAGATGCTCGCCGAGAACGCCCGCAACAAGGACGTCGAACTGCGCCTGCTACTGGATCCGACGTTGCCGAGACGGCTGGTCGGGGATCCGTGTCGATTCCGTCAGGTTCTCGTCAACCTGCTGGGGAACGCGATCAAGTTCACCGAGGCCGGGTGTGTGAAGGTCACGGTCGATGGAACCCGCGATGGGCATCGAGCGTGCGTGCGCGTCGCGGTCCAGGACACCGGGATCGGGATCCAGCCGGACGCGATCGAGCACCTGTTCTCGCCGTTCAGCCAGGCCGACGCGTCGACGACACGGAAGTTCGGCGGGACGGGACTGGGGCTCGCGATCTGCCACAACCTCGTCGAGCTCATGGGCGGCGAGATCTGGTGCGACAGTGAGCCCGGCGTCGGGAGCACGTTCACGTTCACGTCCGAGTTCGTCTGCACCAACCCCGCGCCTCCACCACCGCTCGGGCTCGAGCCGCGCCCCCTCATCCTGCTGGTCGACTCGAAGGAAGACCGTCGCAAGGCGCACGCGCACATGCTCGAGGCATGGGGATTCCGAGTGCAAGCCGCGTTCGACTGCAGCTCGGCGACGGTGTTCCACAACGCATCGCGCACGGAACTCGCGGCGATCGTCATCGAACAGGACCTGGTGTTCGAGATGAAGCTCGCGCTCACCGATGCCGAGGCCGCGACGTCGACCCTCTTGCTGACGAACGCGCCGCGACGCGAAGCCCGAAGACTCTCCGAGCGACTCGACCTCGACACTGCGCTGAGCATGCCACTGACGCGACGATCCACGATCATCGCGTTGTCGGACGTGCTCGGAATCGAGAACTCCGACCCCGCGGCGAGCAAGCCGGAACGGGTCGGTCCGGTGAACTCGGACGCGAGGATCCTCGTGGTCGAGGACAACGAAGTGAATCGGCGAGTCGTCGGCGCGATGCTCGAGCGGCTCGGCTACCACGTCGCGTTCGCGGCGAACGGCAAGTACGGCGTCGAGGCCTGGCAGGGCGGAGACTTCGACCTGATCCTGATGGACTGCCAGATGCCGGAGATGGACGGGTACGAGGCGACCAAGCTGATCCGGGAACGACAGACCTGTGATCGCCACACGCCGATCATCGCGCTCACTGCGAACGCCCTGCCGGAGGATCGGCTCCGCTGCATGGACGCTGGCATGGATGACTACCTCAGCAAGCCGATTCGACCGAAGCTGCTCGCGGCCAAGCTGCTCGAGTGGCTCGACGCGGGCGACGAGTGACGCCTCGTGGAGTCCGCCGCCGCGGGCCGATACAGTCGTGACGTGCCGAAGCCGCAGGTCGAACAACTCGTCGCCGGGGTCCTCGCCCGAGATCGCCGCGCGATCGCGAGAGCGATCACGCTCGTCGAGAGCCTGAGCCCTTCGGACCTCGGCCCCGGACGCGAGCTCATGGAACGACTCGCCTCCCACGCCGAACCGTGCCGGCGAATCGGCGTCAGCGGCATCCCCGGCGTCGGCAAGAGCACGTTCGTCGAGACGTTCGGCATGCACCTGGTCGAGCAGGGAAGCCGGGTCGCCGTCCTCGCCGTGGACCCGTCGAGCTCGCTCTCCGGCGGCGCGATCCTGGGCGACAAGACGCGGATGGAGCGGCTCTCACGCAGCGAGCAGGCGTTCATCCGCCCGACCGCAGGCGGAGACCGACTCGGCGGGATCGCGCCGCGAACCCGCGAGGCCATCCTCGTGTGCGAGGCCGCTGGATTCGACGTCGTCATCGTCGAGACCATCGGGGTGGGACAGTCCGAGGCCGCGGTGCGGGACGTCGTCGACATGTTCGTGTTGCTGACGATCGCCGGCGCCGGCGACGACCTGCAGGGGATCAAGCGTGGCGTGCTCGAACTCGCCGACGTGATCCTGGTGAACAAGGCCGACGGCGACGGTGAACTGCGCGCACGTCACGCAGCCGCCGAGTTGCGCAGCGCCCTGCAGATCCTGCACGGCGCGCGCCCGGAACGGGCTCCCGACGTCGACACGTGTTCGGCCGTCACCGGAATCGGCATCGACACGGCGTGGAGCCGGATGTCGGAGCGTTTTCAACACTGGGAATGCGACGGTCGACTGACCCGGCTTCGTGCCGACCAGGATCTCGCATGGTTCGACCGCAAGGTCGACGAGCTGCTGCGCGTGCGATTCCTCAGCCAGCGAGCCGATGCGATCGAGGCCGCCCGGGACTCGGTCCGACATGGAGCGTTCGCGCCGAGCGCGGCGCACCGGCTGCTGCTCAGCGAACCGTGACGTAGACGAGCGCCGCAGCGGCGAGGATCGCAGCCGCGACGGCGATCAGGCGCCAGACGCTCGTCGTGGACTCGGCGACGGTGTCGTCGGGCAGTTCGACCGAGAGGTAGTCGATGTCCTCCGAGTCGCGCCACCCGGTCTCGGCATCGCTCCCGCACTCGGGACACGCGAGGCGTCCGCGCCGGAAGATCGCACCGCAGTGCGGACACTCGAGCCGCTCGGCCTTCCCCATCGTCACCCGCTCCTGCGGCGTACTTCGGCCGGGACGAGTCCGGGGCTGCCCGACGTGGCGCTCACGCCGTCGGGCCGAGCGCGTCGCACAGCGATTCGATGCCGCCGTCGATCACCTCGAGCGTCTTCGCATCCCGGTAGTGGCGTTCGACGTGATACTCGACGGTGTAGCCGTATCCGCCGTGGATCTGGATCGCCTCGTCGGCGGCGTGGACCGCGGCGTCGACGGCCGTGATCTTCGCGAGCATCGCCGTCTCACGCGCATCGTGGCCCGAGTCCGCGAGCCTCGCGGCATGGAACGCGAGATGCCGCGCGGCTTCCGCGCGACGACGCGACTCGACGAGCTTCCGGGCAACGGCCTGTTGGCCGAGCAACGGCTTGCCGAACGCGTAGCGCTCCGCGGCGTGGCGACGAGCGTGCTCGATCGCCCCGTTGGCCGAACCGACCGCGAGTGCAGCGCCACCGATCCACGCGGCGAGCCGGGCACGGCCGATCGCGTCCCGGGCGGCATCGCCGCGCGCGACGACCCGGGCCGACACGCCATTCAGTCCGATCGACGCCGGCGCCGTCGCCCGGAACCCGAGCGCGGGGACCGCCGTGATCGTGGCGTCGGACGGATCGACGACGCCGAGCACGGGTTCGTCTCCGCAGGACG
>JAGQQZ010000680.1 GCA_020425915.1 Planctomycetota bacterium
AGATCCGGAGGATCTCGAGGAGGGCGGCCCGCTCGCGGGGCTCGAGCCGCCCGAATTCTGCCCGCGGCAGGACGACACCGACGTCCCACGGGCCCGCGGCGCGTGGCCCGGACGGCGCCGGAGCGCCACGGACCACCCGCACCGAACCGCCCCGCCTCACCTCCACCAGCGGCGCCACTTCGCGGCCGATCCGCCGGACGCTGGTCGCGAGCGTCAGGGTGCGACAGTCGCCCCGCGGGAGGGCGCTCGGCAGGACGACCTGCGGCACCCGGGAGAGCTCGCCCGGCAGCTCCAGGGCGTCCCGCTGCCAACGTGCGTCCGCACGAGCCTCGTCCCGCGCGAGCCACAGCCAGAGCGCCGTCGCGACGACGGCGGCCACGACCATGCCGACCGCCGATCGACGAATCAACTCGGTGGACACGGCCCCTCCTCGGCGGCGCGACGCAGCAGCTCGCGCAGCACGGCGATCGACAGCCCGACGACGGTGTCCTCGTCGCCGTCGACGAGGCTGGCGAACGCCGTCTCGGCATCCTGGATTCCGTACCCGCCCGCCTTGCCCTCCCACGATCCGAGGTCCAGCCAGAACTCGATCGCATCCGGCGTGAGCGGATCGAAGCGCACGGTCGAGGTCGCCACCGCGGTCCACGTCGCGTCCCCACGGACCAGATGATGCGCGGTGTGGACTCGATGTTCGCGACCCGCGAGTCGCTCGATCATCCGCCGCGCGTCGACTCGATCTCGAGGCTTGCCGAACTCCTCACCATCGAGTTCCACGACGGTGTCGACGCCGAGCACGCACGAGCCGGGTGGAGCTTCGGCCTGCGAAGCCTTGCTCTCGGCTCGAGCCGTCGCCTTCTCGCGCGGCGAGCCCTCACCCCCGACCTCGTCGCCGGGTCGGCAGGGCGTGAACTCGATGCCGGCAGCGTGCAGGAGCGCATGCCGGCGCGGCGACGTCGAAGCCAGGAACAACACGGACCCGAGTGTACCGGGGTCGCGCGAGTTATCCGACCGGCTCCTCCCGCTGGAACGGCGACCGCCCCAGCCGGACCGTGGTCTACTTCTTCGCGCCGAGCCGCGCGAGCAGGCACATCGGGCACAGCTCGGGCTCGAGCAGCGGCTTGCCGTCGGTCGTGTCGGCACCGACCTGCATCGGAACGTGGCCGAACGGCGCGATGAGCTCACGGAGGCGATCGAAGAACTTCGTCGTCGCAGCCGCCTTCGGATCGAACCCGATCCGCGCCTGTGCGCGCTGCGTCGAGCGCGGCGAGAACAGGATCTCCTCGTAGCTCACGACCTGTGCGAGGAAGTCGATCATCGGCGGCGTGATGACCGGTACGCGCATGTAGAACCCCTTCCGCTCCGCGGCCGGGGCCTCGCGCAGGAACTCGAGGCTCACGCTGTTCTGATCGTTGTAGATCTGGCCGACGATTTCCTTCGCCGTCCGACAACGCTCGAACGTCTCCGGCAAGTCGAGATCCGCCATGACCTCTTCGGTCTCGTAGGCCTCGGTCACGCGATACTCGTTGCGATCGACGTACTCCGAGTCGATGCGACGCAGTGCTTCCTGCCCGTGCCCACACGGCAGGCCGTCTGCGAAGATTCGGTGCAGGAGTCCGGAAACGAGCTGACCCGTCTCTGGCTCGGCGGGCGGAGTCAGCCGCCCGATCGCCTGCTCGATCGCGGCGAGAGTCTCGTCCATCGCCTTCGGCGAGACCGGGACCGGCGCGCGGGGGTCGACCACGTCGGCGGACTTCTTCGTCGCCTTCTTCTTGGTCGCCTTCTTCTTCGTCGTCTTCTTCGTCGCCACCATCCGTACCTCGATCAGCCGCGGACGTGTCCGCGACAACCCCGGGAGCGTTCGACGATCACGCCTTGTCGGCGTGCTTCGCCTTCCACTTGGCCTTGGACTTCCGTCCGTTGCCGAGTTGGTGCGGTGGCTCGAACTTCGGGGCGGTCTTGGCCGCGCGCTTCTTGTTGCGCGTCGTGTGCTTCGGCATCTCGATGCCGTGACGCTTGATCAGGCTGGCGACGGTGTCCGAGGCCTGCGCGCCGTGCGCCAGCCAGTAGCTGATGCGCTCCGCGTTGAGACTCGACTGTTCTTCGGCGCGCTTGGCCTTCGGCAGGTAGTAGCCGAGGGTCTCGATGACCCGACCATCACGCTGGAAGCGGGTTTCGGCGGCGCAGATTCGATAGGTCGGGTGGTTGAGTCGACCAAAGCGAGCGAGACGCAGCTTGACGGACACGAAGTTACCTTTTCGTCGAGTTCGGTTCGGATGCGGAGCACGGACCCGGGGGTACGGAGCAGGGCCCGTGACGCGGAAAGGGCGGAGATTCATAGCCACGCGGCGGCGAAAAAGCCAGCCCGGATTCGCCGCCACGCCGGGATTCCGGCCTGGAGGGGCCGCTCAGCGCCGACGACCGCCCCGAAGGAAGTCGTCGAGCCCGGACGGGCGGCCGGCCCGCCCCCCCTTCTTCTTGCCTCCGCCGCCGAGCAGGCCACCGAGGTCACCGATCCCACCACCGAACGGACCACCGCCCATCGGGCCGCCACCGAGCGGGTCGCCACCCCCCATGCCGCCCATCATGTCGCCGAGGTCGCCGAGGCCGCCCTTGCCGAACTTGCTCATGAGCTTCTGCATCTGCTTGAACTGCTTGATCAAGCCATGGACCTCGTCGAGCTGATTGCCGCTGCCGTTGGCGATCCGGCGCCGCCGCTGGACGTCGATCAGGGCCGGCGAACGGCGCTCTTGCGGAGTCATCGACTGGATCATCGCCTCGACGCGTTTGAAGCGACGGTCGTCGAGGTCGATGTTCTTCAGCGCGGCCCCCATCCCGGGCATCATCCCGAGCACCTTCTTGAGCGGACCGAGCTTGCGGAGCATGCCCATCTGCTTGAGGAACATGTCGAAGTCGAACTGCCCCTTGAGCATTCGCTTCGCGTCCTTCTCCGCCTGCTTCTTGTCGATGACCTCTTCGGCACGCTCGACGAGCCCGACGACGTCCCCCATGCCGAGGATCCGCCCGGCCATCCGCGGCGGATCGAACTCCTCGAGCTCGTCGGGCTTCTCGCCGGTGCCGACGTAGAGGATCGAACGCCCGGTCAGATGACGGACGCTCAGCGCGGCCCCGCCGCGGGCGTCGCCGTCGGTCTTCGTCAGGATGACGCCCCAGATCGGCAGTCGCTTGTGGAACTCCTCGGTCGAGCGGACGACGTCCTGCCCGGTCATCGCGTCGCACACGAGCAACACGCCGTGGGGTGCGCAGCGCGCGTGCACGGTCTCGAGCTCCTGCATGAGCTCGTCGTCGATATGCAGTCGACCCGCCGTGTCGAGGATCACGACGTCGTGCATGTGCTTCTTCGCGTGCTCGATGCCGTGAGCACACACGTCCGGCGGGCTCGCGCCCGGCTCGGCGTAGACGTCGATCCCGAGCTGGGCACCGAGGGTCTGGAGCTGCTGGACGGCGGCAGGGCGCTGCAGGTCGGCGGCGACCAGCAACGGCTTCTTCTTCTTCCGCTTGTGCAGGAAGTGCGCGAGCTTGGCGCAGGTCGTGGTCTTACCCGTGCCCTGCAGACCCGCCATCATGAGGATCAGCGGGCCTCGATCCGCGACCGGCAGGCCCGGCGACTCACCGCCGAGCAGCTCGGTCAGCGCGTCGTGGACGCACTTGATGAATTGATCGCCGGGATCGACCGACTTGATGACCTCGGCACCCAGAGCGCGCCGCTCGACGTCCTTGACGAACTCCTTGGCGACCTTGAAGTTGACGTCCGCCTCGAGCAGCGCCTGTCGGACCGCGCGGATGCCCTCCTCGATGTTGGCCTCGGTGAGGACCTTCTTGCCCACGATCGAACGGTAGGCATTGGAGAGCGCGCCAGTCAGGGAGTCGAACATCGTCCGCGGGAGCGTAGCGACCTCGCGCGGTCCAGGCGAGGATCAGTCACGCGACCACCCCACGCGCGCCTAGGTGTCGCGGATCCGCTCGATGTCTGCGCCGATCGCCTGCAGTTTCTGTTCGATGCGCTCGTAGCCGCGATCGATGTGGTAGACGCGCCGCACGTCGGTGTGACCGTCGGCGACGAGTCCTGCGAGGATCAGCCCGGCGGAAGCCCGCAGATCGGATGCCATCACCGGAGCGCCACTCAGCGAATCGGTCCCCTCGATGATCGCGGATGGCCCCTCCCGCCGGATGCGTGCGCCGAGCCGAGCCAGCTCGTTCGCATGCATGAAGCGCTCGGGGTAGACCTTCTCGGTGATGACCGAGACCCCCGACGCCCGAACCATCATCGCCATGAACTGGGCTTGGATGTCGGTCGGGAACCCCGGGTACGGCAACGTCGTCACGTCGGTCGCGACGAGCTTGCCGCTGGCGGTCGGCACGTTGCGGATCGAATCGGTGCCGACATCGAGATCGAGCCCGGCGGCCTGCAGTCGATCGAGCACCGCGATCATGTGGCGGGGTTCGACGTTCTCGACGACGACCGGAGCGTTGAGCATGCCCGCGCAGGACAGGTACGTGGCCGCCTCGATGCGGTCGGGGATCACCGACCACTCACAACCGGTCAGCGTCTCGACGCCCTCGATCGTCAACAGGTGGCTGCCGATCCCCTGGATGTGCGCACCGCACGCGTTGAGGAAGTGACAGAGATCGGCGACCTCGGGCTCGAGCGCAGCGCTCTCGATGTAGGTCGTGCCCTTGCCGAGGACCGCAGCCATGACGACGTTCGCGGTGCCGAGCACCGTCGAACCGTAGTTGCCGGCGAGGTAGATCGTGCCGCCGCGAACCGAACCCGAGACGGTGACGTAGCCGTCCTCGACGTCGATCCGCGCACCGATCCCGCGCAAGCCCTTGAGGTGGAGATCCACCGGACGGTGCCCGAGCACACATCCACCGGGGTAGCTGACCCGCGCGACGCCGCGGCGCGCCCACATCGGACCGAGCACGACGAACGAGGCGCGCATGGTCCGGACCAGGTCGTAGGGCGCGCAGTACTGCGTCTTGTCGACCGCCTCGAGTTCGAGCGAACCGTCCGCCTGCCAATCCGAGCGCACGCCGAGCGAGGCAAGGATCCGACACATGTTGTCGATGTCCTTGAGGCGCGGGACGTTGCGCAACAGGATCGGTCCGTCGACCACCAACGCAGCCGCCAAGATCGGCAGGGCAGCGTTCTTGCTGCCCGAGATAGCGACGCTGCCGCGCAGTTCGCGACCGCCCCGGATTCGAATTCGATCCACAGCCCCTCCGGAATCGTCGAGGGCCGAGGAGAGCGACATCGTGCAGCGCCCTGACCTGGCGCGTGCAGCCGACACACGTCACGGCCCCCGCCGACGTATGCGCTTCGGATGGTAGCGAGAAAACCCTGTGCGATCCACACTCGGAGCGAGCACGATACGAACACTCGATGCGGATCCTCCTGATCAGTCACGGCTTCCCGCCCGACAGCGTCGGCGGCGTCGAACAGCACACCGAAGGGCTGGCCCACGCACTCGCCGAACTCGGGCACGAAGTCCACGTGTACGCGAAGACCGGGGTGACCGCGAAGCCACAGGGCACCCGGATCGGACCGACGGGTTCGAACCCGTCGATCACCCGCGTCGTCTACCGCTACGAGGGGCTCGACGGCCTGCGATCGCTGTACGCGGTGCCCACGCTCGAAGAGTCGTTCGACGAGTTCCTCGCGACGCATTCGTTCGACGTCGCGCACGTCCACCACCTGACGGGGATGTCGACCGGCCTGCTCGAGGTGCTCGCACGTCACGGCGTGCCCTCGGTGCTGACGCTCCACGACTATTGGCTGATGTGCCCTCGCGGTCAGATGTGGCGCGACGACGGTTCGGTGTGCGACGCGGTCGAGGTGAGCCGGTGCGCGGACTGCTTGCGCCCGACGTTCGGCGGCTGGATCGACGACGCATCGGTGGCTGAACTGCATGACGCAGCGCGTCGGACACTCGACGTGGCGACCGCCCTCGTCGTGCCCTCGGCCCGCGCGATCCCACCGTTCGCGGCGCTCGGCGTCGCACCCGAGCGGATCCGCGTCGTCGAGAACGGAGTCGACACGTCGGCACTTCGAGCCGTCCCGCCGGTCGACGCGCTGCGGGAAGGACCGGTCCGGATCGGGTTCCTCGGCACCCTGATCCCCAGCAAGGGTCTCGACGTCCTGGTCGAAGCCCTGATGCGCCTGCCCGCGAAGTCGGCAGAGCTCCACGTCCACGGCAACGCCGTCCCCTACCACGGCGACGAATCCTACCTGACCCGCGTGTTCCAGCGCCTGGATCCCGGCCGCCCGCGCGTGACCTACCACGGCCCCTACCAGACCCGGGAGCTGCCGGAGATCCTGGCATCGATCGACCTGCTGGTCGCACCCGCGCTGTGGCGCGAGGCCTTCGGCCTGACCGTCCGAGAGGCGCTCGCCGCCGGCCGGCCGGCCGTGGTCAGCCGGATCGGAGGGCTCGAGGACGCGCTCGAACACGGCCGAGACGGGCTGTTCGTGGCCCCTGGCTCGGTCGACGAGCTCGCCGACGCGCTCGAACGACTGACCTCGGACCGCGCCGAACTCGGGCGGCTCGCCGCCGCGAGCCGGGAATCCGCGGCCACGCGCGGCTTCGAGGAGATGGCCGCGGAGCTCGCCGAGCTCTATCGCGGCATCGCCAGCCTTGAACGGACGCCCGAATAGCCTTAGCTTCCGCGCGCTTTGCCCCACCCCGTGGCCGTTCCGTGGCCACCCACCCCGAATCCAACCGTTGTTGGAGGATCGATGACCGACGAAACGGTCCAGCCGTCGACGGAGCAGGCCGTGCCCGCCAAGGACCCGCTCACCTGCCTCAAGGAACCTCTCGATCACGACAAGGTCGAGGAGTTCAAGCGCCTCGCGTTCCAGTCGATGACTTCCATCGAGAAGCTCAAGGACTGGTGTCACAGCCCGATGGCGCGCGGCACCGCCCGCGGCATCGCCCTGTGGGCGCTCGGTGACCACGAGGGCGCGCTCCGCGAGCTCGGCGATCAAGCGTCGAACCCCGCGATCGCGGTCTGCCTCGCGCGCAGCTACTCGGTGCTCGGGAAGTTCGACGAAGCCGTGCAGGTGCTCGCGAATCGCGACACCGATGCGCGGCAGTCGCTCGCGTACCTACAGGTGCTCGAAGCCAAGGGGGACGTCGAGGAACTCGAGAAGGCGTTCGCCAAGGTGCGCGACTCGCTGAGCGTCGCCGACCGCGAGTTCTTCAACGGGCGCATCAAGGAGTTCCACCACGACGCGCTCGGCGCGATCGCGGCCTACGACCAGGCGCTCGCGGCCGACGAGAACCACCGCGAATCGCTGTTCCGGCTGGCGGTCAACGTCGACCTCCGCGGTGAGGACGAGGAGGCGCGCGAACTCTACGAGCGCGCGCTCATGATCCCGCCGGTCAACACCTCGTGCGTCATGAACCTAGGCGTGCTGTACGAGGACATGGGCAACTACCGTCGCGCGATGCAGTGCTTCGACCTCGCATTGCAGGCCAACCCGAACAACCGGCGAGCGCACCTGTATCGCCGGGACGCGGCCGCGGCGCTGAACATGTACTACGACGAGGATCAGGAACGGCGCGAGGACAAGCGCAACAAGATCCTGCGCACGCCGATCAACGACTTCGAGTTGTCGGTGCGGAGCCGCAACTGCCTCGCCAAGATGGGAGTGCACACGCTCGGCGACCTCGTCAAGAAGACGGAGTCGGAGCTGCTGTCGTACAAGAACTTCGGCGAGACCTCGCTGCAGGAGATCAAGCAGATCCTCGGCAACAAGAACCTCAGCCTCGGCATGGGGCAGGAGGATCTCCTGGGCGCGTCGCTCGACGTGGCCGAGCCGGGAACCGCTGGGATCACCGAGCACGACGCTGACATGCCGGACCCGAACAGCCCGGACCCGAAGCGTCGCCCCGTCACCGAGCTCGACCTGTCGGTCCGCGCGCGCCGAATCGTCGACCTGCTGAAGATCCGTTCGATCGGCGACCTCTGCAACCGCACGGCTGCGGAGCTGCTCGCCTGCCCGAACTTCGGCCAGACCTCGCTGAACGAGATCAAGACCAAGCTCGACGAGCTCGGCGTCGCGCTGCGCGGCTGATCGGATGTACGACCATCTGGTCGGCGAGGTCTGCGAGGCTTCGCCCGCCCGCGTGGTGTTGCGCGCGGGCGGCGTCGGCTACGAACTCAAGGTTCCGATGTCGACGTCGTCGGCGCTGCGGGTCGGGGACACGGCGATGCTGCACACGATCCTGCACGTCGTCGACGGCAATCCGACGCTGCTCGGGTTCCGCAGCGCACACGAGCGAGCGCTCACGCGTCGCCTGATGACCGTGACCGGGATCGGCCCGGCGATCGCACTCGCGATGCTCTCGACCTACGGTCCGGTGGACATCGCGAACGCGATCCTGAACGGCGACGCCGCGATGCTGCAACGCGTCAAAGGCGTCGGCGCGAAGACCGCGGAACGACTCTGCCTCGAACTGCGGGACCACGTCGCCGCGTTGGATCTCGGGCCGGGAGCGCAGAGTGCGCGACCGGAACCCGGGCTCGACGACGACGCCGCGGACGCCGTGGGCGCCCTCGTCACGCTCGGCTACACCGAGAAGGACGCGAGGTCGCGCGTCGAACGGGCCAGCGCGAAGCTCGCGGACGCGTCGACCGAGGATCTGATCAAGGCCGTGCTGCGCGGCTGAGGCGACTCGGACTCCGTCCGTTCAACCGTCCTGACGCCTCTGTCGCAGCTGCTGGATCGCCGCTTCGATCCTCGCCTCGTCGATGTCGACGACGACGCGGTGCGGCGAGAAGTCGTCGAGCACGACGTCGTAGCTGCCATGGTCGAGCGAGACGTCGCCACCGACGCCTTCTTCGTGGACCCGGATCACGACCTGGTACTTGCCGTTGCGGATCAACGGCACGCGGACGAGGTCGCCGTCGCCGAGCCAAGCTCCACCGCTCTTGCTCAGGTGCCAGCGTGAGTAGCCGTGGGACTCGCCCGTCCGCTGGTTCACACCTTCGATGCCCGTCGGCAAACCCGTGCCGCTCTCGAGGATCATCGAGACGCGGACCTTGCGATCCGGCCCGCACGCCGCACGGAGACCGGGCAACAGGACCTCGATCGGATTCAGCGCGTGGAACACGAGATCCGTGTCTCCCGCCGCGATCTTGACGTCCTCGACCTTGAACCCCTGGTTGAGCAGTGTGACGACGAGTTCCGACTGCGCCGCGAAGATCTCGAGTTGGCCGTCACTCCAGTTGAAGCCGCGCACCCCGTCTTCGAACCGCACCAGCAACGGCGACGGGATCTCGGTCAGCAGGAGTCCACGCTCGTCGCGCGCGCGCAGCCGGTAGCGTCGCACGCCGCGCGTCAGATCGATGTCGTGCACCCGAGGGTCGTGGATCGGCGGCCCGGGCAACAGGTCGATCGGGTGGACGGTCACGACCGGTCCCCGCAGGTTCCACACCCGTACCCCGACCGTGTACTCCCCCCGATCC
>JAGQQZ010000681.1 GCA_020425915.1 Planctomycetota bacterium
TCGCCAACGCGCGCTGGCACGCAGCGCGTGCCGCCGCCATGTCGCCCTTCCCGGTCAACGCCTTGGCTTCGGCGACGAGTTCGTCGATCCGCTGCGCCGCGGCGATTGCGGCGGCGACATCCGTCGGCCGCGATGCGGGCTCCTGCGCAATCGCGATTCCGGTCAGCAGAGTCCACGCCGCGATGAACGCGGCGCGACGGCGTGCGCGCCATGAAGGGCGGGGAGCAACCTTCTTCATGCGAACGAACTTACCCGACCGGCTTTCGGCGCGTCCGCGGAAGCCGGACAGAGCCCCGGATTCCCGAGATTCCTGTCCAGAGCTCGCCAACGCGGACACAGGACCCGAGCACTCGCCTCACCCCGGAGGTTTCGATGAACCGTGTCCTCTTCTCGCTGGCGCTCTCCTTCCCTCTGACGGCCACCCCGCTTGCCGCCCAGTCGATCCTGCAGCAGGCCTACATCAAGTCCTCCCACCCCGACGCGAGCGACCAGTTCGGCGTCTCGGTCGCGATGTCCGGCAACACCGCCGTCGTCGGGGTCTACAACGAGGACAGCAACGCGACCGGGGTCAACGGCAACGCGGCGAACAACAGCGCTGCCGACGCGGGCGCCGTGTTCGTGTTCGTGCGCAGCGGATCGACCTGGGCGCAGCAGGCTTACCTCAAGCCTTCGAACACCGATGCCGGCGATCGGTTCGGATACTCGGTCGGGATCTCGGGCGACACGATCGTCGTCGGGGCCTACGGCGAGGACAGCAGCGCGACCGGGGTCGGGGGCAACCAGGGCGACAACAGCGCGACGGACTCGGGTGCGGCGTACGTGTTCACGCGCAGCGGCAGCACCTGGACCCAGCAGGCCTATCTCAAGGCCTCGAACACCGACACGACCGACCAGTTCGGGCTGTCGGTCGCGATCTCCGGCGACACGATCCTCGTGGGGAGTTTCAACGAGGACAGCGGCAACGCGGCGGACCCGAACGACGACACGTTGTTCAACGCCGGCGCTGCCTACGTGTTCACGCGCAGCGGCACGACGTGGTCGCAGCAGGCCTACCTCAAGCCGACGACACTCGGCTGGAACGACCGCTTCGGTTGGCACGTCACGATCTCCGGCGACACGGCGGTGGTCTCGTCGAGCAACGAGGACAGCAACGCGACCGGCGTCGACGGGGACGCGACGAACGACGCGGCGTCGGACGCGGGCGCGGCGTGGGTGTTCGTCCGCAGCGGATCGACGTGGAGCCAGCAGGCGTTCCTCAAGGCGTCGAACACCGATCCGAGTGACAACTTCGGGTTCGCGGTCGCGATCGACGGGGACACGATCGCGGTCGGCGCGATCGGCGAGGACAGCGCGGCCGTCGGGGTCGGCGGTGACCAGTCCGACAACTCGTCGTCGAACTCGGGCGCGGTCTACGTGTTCCACCGAGACGGCTCGACCTGGTCCCAGCAGGCCTACCTGAAGTCCGACAACTGCGGCCAGGGCGACTTCTTCGGCGACGCGGTCTCGTGCTCGGGCGACACGCTGCTCGCCGGTGCGCGCTACGAAGACAGCTCGGCGACCGGCGTCGGCGGCGATGGCGCGAACAACGCCGCATCCTCGGCCGGCGCCGCCTACGTGTTCCAACGTTGCGGCGAAGTCTGGGGCGAACTCGCGTACCTGAAGGCGAGCAACACCGGCTCGAGCGACTTCTTCGGCGACGTCGTGTGCGTCGACGGCACGACCGCGCTCGTGACCGCCCGCACCGAGGACGGCGGATCGCCGGGGATCAACGGACCGAACAACAA
>JAGQQZ010000682.1 GCA_020425915.1 Planctomycetota bacterium
AAGGTGTTCACGAGCATCGACCAGCTCGAGGACATTCCGGAGTTCATGAACATGCCGGATCCGACCGTCAAGGACCGGTTCTACGAGCTGTGCGGCGTCGAGTCGGACGTGTTCTCGATCCACATGGCATCCGTCCACGTCCGGAACGAGGAGAGCCGCGTGTTCGTGCTGCGTCGTCGCCGCTCGATCGTGGTCCGGATCGACGATGGCGCCGAGGGCAAGCTGCACCCGCTGATCCTGCTCGAGGCGCGCAACGGCCTGCGGGTCAAGGGCGAGGACTTCCCCGCCGACAGCGAACTCGATCGTTTCGCGCGCAACGACGCGATGGACGTGTTCTCGCAGGAAGAGCAGGCATGGAACCCGTTCCTGCTGGACTTCTACCTGCCGCAGGAACAGCGGGACCGCCTGTACAGCTACCGCTGATCCGCGTCGAAGCGAGCGTGGCGCCCGACGGTGTCGTGCGCTAACGTCACAGCGTGACGGTCAGGGAGTTCGACTACGCGGGTTCGCGCATCGGTGCGATGCTCGTGCTCGTCATCGCGGTCAGCGCGGTCGTGGCCGTGTTCGTGCTGCCCGACGGACCCGTCGCTCCCGTCACGACTGTTCGCGCAGCGGAGGTCGAGATCGACGCGGTGCCCGAACCGTTCGCGGTCGACCTCTCGACGGCGCTCGAACGCGACGTGGACGCCGAGGACGATCCGGTTCGGCTCGATGTCGTGGCCGAGCCCGACGAGGCCGAGGACTCTGTCGCCATGTCGCAGATCGTCGAGTGGATCGACGATCTGCGCGACGACGACGAGAGGTGGAACGGGTGCATCGCGAAGCGTCAACTCCTGCGGCACTGGCGCGCGGCGCGCGATCACCTCGAAGCGGCGCTCTCATCAGACGATGCCCAGCAGCGTCGATTCGCGACAGACATCCTGCGTGATGCCGCCTGTCCCGACCCTTCGGCGCGGCTGCTGCAGGCCATGGTCGCCGATCTGGAGCCGGGTTCCTGCTACGAGGTGCCGGCTTTGCAGTACCTGGTTCCGCACGTGAGTTCGGTGCGCGCGGAGCTGGAGTGGCGCCTACGTTCGTCCAGCCCGCAGCTTCGCCTCTACGCTGCGTATCTCTTGGCGAACGGGGGGTATGACGACGTGGGCGTCCGGACGGTTCTCGTCGAGCATCTCGGTGACAACTCGATCGATGGCGATGCACTGTTCGCGAGCCACGCGCTCTATCAGCTCGGGAACCCGGTGCTCGCGACGCTCGACGAGCGAATGCCATACCTCGACGAGCAGGCGCGCCTGCTCGTCAGCGAGATCGAGCGGAACCTCTCGGCGGGATCGCAGCCGCCGGGCGACGAGCGGCTGCGGCACATCACCCGCGTGTACACGAACCCAGTGCGCGACTTCGACATCCACCGCTCGGTGGCGCCCAGCTTCTGACCGGCTACGCGCGCTCGATGTACTCGCGGAACCGCTCGAACAGGTAAAGCGAGTCGTGCGGGCCCGGCGCGGCTTCGGGGTGGTACTGCACCGAGAACACCGGCAGTTCCTTGTGCACGAGTCCCTCGACCGACTGGTCGTTGAGGTTCACGTGACTCACCGAGACCGCGTCGGGAAGCTTCGACGGATCGACGGCGAACGAGTGGTTCTGCGACGTGATCTCGACGACGCCGGTCGTCAGGTCCATGACCGGCTGGTTGCCACCGTGGTGGCCGAACTTCATCTTGAACGTGCTGGCACCGAACACCTGGGCCAGGATCTGGTGGCCGAGGCAGATGCCGAACATCGGGACCTTGCCGACGAACTTCCCGACGTTCTCGACGATGTCGCCGAGGGTCGCGGGGTCGCCGGGGCCATTGCTCAGGAACACGCCGTCCGGCGCCATCTCGAGCACTTCCTCGGCCGGCGTATCGT
>JAGQQZ010000683.1 GCA_020425915.1 Planctomycetota bacterium
CCGATCAGCAGGCAGTGGCCGCGGCAGAACAGCGCGATGAACAGCTCGTCGACGACCTGGTCCTGGCCGACGATGACCTTGCGCATCTGCTCCTTCATGCGGGCGTACGCGGTCTGCAGCTTCTCGACGCGTTGCAGGTCGTCCTGGCTCGGTTGGTTTTCGCTCATGAGGGGTTCTCGTTCGTGGGGTTACCGCACGAATGTATTCGCTCGGCGGGTGCGTTGCTGGCTCACGCTGGGGTGCGCGCCGGAAAAAATCCCGTCGGTCGTGGGACGGAGTAGTCCCCGACAGGACATCGTCGTTTCGAACCGCGGACCTGTTCGGACGTGGTGCGTCGAGAAAAACTTCTCGCGCATCCAGGTCGAGTTCGGGCGCAGGTCACCGTTCGGTGGTCGCGCCGATGTCGGCGATCTCGGGATCGCTCGGGTGGAGACCATGACGGTCGAGCTCGACGAGGACGTGGTCCTGGCTGTGGGAGAGTGCTTTGCGACGATCTCGGAGCTCAGTGGTCGCGTCGAGCATGCTGTCGCGGCGCTCGATCAGGATCTGTTCCTGCTCGTCGAGTGTCTCGCGCTCACGGATCGCCGGAACCGTGCTCGTGAAGAAGATCCACGCGCCGATCACGAGGGCGCCGAGCGCCACGATCCACGGGAACCGATCCCCGCCGCCCGCGGGGGTAGGTTCGTACGCCTCCCTGGTCATGCGGACAGGGTACGGTATCGCCCGTGTCAACGCCAGCGTCGGTGGCGTTCCGCGAATTCGATCACATGCTCCGCCACCGCGTCGGCGATGCGTGCGTACCCGGCGTCCGTGCAATGTCCGTCGGGCGCGTAGAGGAACCCGCGTTCGGACTCCTGCGAGAGCTCGGGGAACATCCGCCCCGGTCGGATCACGGGGATGTCGCGTTCCTCGGCGACTCGATCGACGACCGGGGCGATCTCGGGCTTGGCGAATGGACCCCCGGGGTAGGCCAGGAGCACGAGGCTGGCTCCGGCGGTGCGGCAGAGGTCGTCGATTCGTCGGAGGTGCTGGCCGAGCACGGTCGCCGCGGGGGAGCGGTCGGTCGTCGCGATCGCCGCGACGCGTTCGAGCAATTCGTGGTGGGGGAGGTCGACGCACCGCAACACCGCCTCGCGCAGGATGTCGTCCGGGAAGCGTAGGTTGTGCACCTGGAGCCAGCGGATCGTCGTCTCGTTCTCGCCGGCCTCGAGCACGCTGCGGCACAGCAGGTCGGCGGCCTCCGCGGGCGACTCCCGATGGATCGCACGAACGATCGACCGCGCGAGCGTCGTGCGCCATGCGGTCCCGGGGTGGCTGGCTTCGTACGCCCGTCGCAGAACCGCGCGGACCGACGGGTCGGTGCGCGCGTGCCCGTGCAGGAGGTGGACGGAGCGCGGCGCCGGCGGCGTGTGCGTGATCGTCTCGCACGCGATGGCGATCGCAGCATCGATCTCGCCATACGCATGGAGAGACTTCGCGAGGCTGGCGCCGATCCGGGCGTCGGGTGAGGTCGCGAACCGGCTGCGCAACGATTCGAGGTGCGGGAGTGCCAGGTCCCGTCGTCCCGCGGCCAAGTGCGTCGCGATCGCGAGTTCGTCGATGGAGGCCGCGTCCGGAGCCGGCATGGGGCCGGGAGCCAGGTCGAACGCTGGCCACCACGCCGACTCGGGCAGGACCAAGTGGCCGTCTTCGACAGACCAATCGATCGGAAGTACCCAGCCGTTCGCGTCGCGCAACATCAAGCATTCGCGTTCGACGAACCATGCGAGGCGTGCGCCGAGGATGTCGAGCGTGCCGTCGGGTTCGAACGTCACCTGGACGTCGTCGTCGTGCCACACCCCGAGGAACTTCGGCGGTTCGTCAGAGCGGCCGGCCGAGTTGCGCAGTATCAGCTGCAGGA
>JAGQQZ010000684.1 GCA_020425915.1 Planctomycetota bacterium
CGCGGGCCACAGACACAGGCAGTCCCACGCCGCCGCGCGTACGTCCGGATCCTCGTGCATCGTCAGGTCGAGGAGCCGTTCTCGACCGAACACCAAGCCGATCCGCTCCAGTGCGTCACGGAGCACGACGGGGTCAGGGTCGGTCGAGAACGGCTCGAGTGCGTGAATCGCGCTCCCGACCACGGAACTGAAGCCGGACGGGGGATCGCCCATGGGCATGACCCTCACGGCCCGCAGCAGCGCCCGCCGCTGCAACGGGCCACTCGTCTCCGGCAAGCCCCGGATCCACGCATCGACCTCGTCGTTGCGCAACGCCAGCAGCACCTTGGTCGCCCGCGTCACGAACTCCAGATCGACGCCCTCCTGTTCGACCCACTCGATCAGCGGGCCGACGACCGCCGGCCCGTACCAGATCAGGTCCGCCTCCTTCACGAACCCGTTCCGGAACTGCGCGATCCGTTCGAGCACCCGGCCGTCCGAGACCTGCGCCCCGGCTTGCCGCCGCTTGGCATCCTGAGCCGCCGGCCCCTCGCCGGCCGCTGCCTTCGCCAGCGCCGCGTTCGCCTCGTCCGTCTTGCCGAGCCGCTGCCGCACGTCCGCGAGGCACAACCACGCCCGCGCCCGGTCGTCGGCCGAGACCGCGTCGGTCGTGAGTGTCGAGTAGATGCGCTCGGCCAGCGCGAAGTCGTTCTCCACTTCGGCGGCGACGCGCGCTTCGGCGAACGCGTCGGCGTCCGCAGCAGGGGGCACGCTCTGCGCCCACACACTGGCCGCCAACGAGAACACGCAAACGATGGATCTCAGGTTCTTCATGTTCATCTCCACGCGCATGAGACGGAATCCGACGAACCAGTCTGTTCGCCACCGACCAGAGAGTTGTCAACGGTGTGTCAAGAGCCGCGCCCGCGGCTCACGACCCGAGATCGAGGCGGTATCCGACACCATGTACCGTCAACAGGTGTCGCGGCTCCCTCGGATCCTCCTCGAGCTTCTGCCGCAGGTTGAGCACGTGCGTGTCGACGGTTCGGTTGCCGACGAACTGGTCGGTCCCCCACACCTCGTCGAGGAAGCGCTCGCGCCGCACGGCGACGCCGCGGTTCGCGAACAGGAGCTGCAGCATCGCCGCCTCCTTCGGCGACAGCCGCGTCGTCTCGCCGTCGCGTTCGACCTCGAACGCGCCGAGATCGACGCGCGCGTCGCCGACTCGGAACACCTGCGCGTGGTCCGCGGCCGTGCCGGCCTTGCCGTGTCGCCGCAGCAGCACGCGAACGCGCGCGATCAGCTCGCGCATCCCGAACGGCTTCGTGACGTAGTCGTCGGCGCCGAGTTCGAGACCGAGCACCTTGTCGCTCTCGTCGCCGCGCGCGGTCAGCAGCAGGACCGGCGTCTCGATCCGCTCCGCGCGCAGCGCGCGCAGCAGTTCGAGGCCGCTGCGGCCCGGCAGCATCAGGTCGAGCACGACGAGGTCGAAGTGGCGCGAGAACAGCAGAGCGTGCGCTTCGTCCCCGTCGGCGGCGGCCGTCACGTCGAGACCCTCGTCGCGGAACGTGTCGACGAGTCCGATGCGCAACGCGTGGTCGTCCTCGACGAGCAACAACCGGCTCACGACGCCTCCCTCTGCGGCAGGCGGATACGGAACTCGGCACCCTCCCCTTCGGGTTCGACGCACACGACGTCACCACCGTGCGCGCGCACGATGCTGCGCGCGAGGTGAAGGCCGAGGCCGACACCCGCGACGTTGCCGTGCTGCTGACGCGCGCCACGCCGGAACCGTTCGAAGATCGCCTCGCGCTCGTCCGCGGGCACGCCCGGCCCGAAGTCACGTACGTCGATGACGACGTCGTCGCCGCTCCGAGTCGCGCGGACGACGACGCCCTCGCTGCCGGCCGCGTACTTGCGCGCGTTCTCGAGCACGTTCAACAGTGCTTGGACGATCGCGCCGCGGTCGATCTTCGCTTCGATTCCGTCGAGTTCGACCTCGGCGCGCACGCGCATCCCGTCGCGTTGTGCGAGCGGCCGGAACACGTCGATGGCCTCGTGCACCACTTCGGCGACGCCGCACGTCCGCCGGTCGTAGGCCCGTTCGCCGCGCTCGATCCGACCGAGGTCGAGGACGTTCTCGATCAACACCGACAGCCGCGTGGCCTCGTCGGCGAGCAGGCCGAAGTACTCGAGCTGCCGATCGGGCCCGACGCGGCCGTGCTCGAGGCGCTCGGCGAGGAGCCGGATCGACGCGAGCGGCGTCTTCAGCTCGTGGGTCACCGACTGCAGGAACTCGGACCGGGCGCGCATCGCGGCGCGTTCGGCGCGGACGAACCGATGGTTCGCGATCAGCGCGGCGACGAAGCACAGCGCGAGTGCGCTCGCGACGACGCCGAGCGCGAGCACGCCCTCGGCGGAACCGGCGACGGGTTCGGGCACGAGCGCGAGCGAGCCGGCGACGACCGGGGCGCCCTCGTCGAGGTCTCCGCGCGCGACGGTGCCAGCTCACGGAACCGGTTCCAGTGCCGCACGACGACGCAACGTGTCGGCGAGCGCGATCGGATCGACGAGCGCCCCTCGTCCGGCTTCGGCGTCGGTCGGGAAGTAGAGCAGGAGTTCGTCGACGACCGGTTCGGCGGTCGCGCGTTCGGTGCCGAGGACGTCGCCGAGCCGACGGCCGACGGTCGCGAGCACGCGTTCGCGGAGCCATGTCGACTCACAAGCTGTTCGGAAGCTCGCCGCGCGATCTCCCGCGCCGAGCGCTTGCAGGCGCGCGATCGTGCCCATCGCGAGTTCCGGATCGAGACCGGCCGCATGCTGCTCGGCCCAACCCGGCGCCGGCCGTTCGAGCATCGCGGCCAACACCAAGACGCTCGCCGCCGTGCACCGATAGTCGTCGGACCGCGCCGCATCGAGTTCGGCGACCGCCGCCTCGGCGTCGTCGATCCGACCGGCGCGCAGGGCCGCGAACGCTCGTAGTGTCGCGACCCATCGACGCTCACGCGGCTCGAGCCACTCCGAGCGCCCGACCTCGTCGAGGAGTTCGAACGCGTGATCGGGTTCGACCCGCGCCCGACGCACCGAACCGGCGAGCGGCGGCGGCAGTTCCCGATCCGGCCGTTCCGCGACACGCGCCGACGTCGTCACGCCGTCGGGGATCACGCACTGCCCGTCCACCACCGCGAACCGTCGGGACGGCTCTACGAACTCGAGCACCTCGGCCCGACCGAGCATCCGCTGCAGCGCGTCGGCCGTCGCCGCAACCGCCTTGCGCGCATCCAACGACGCCCGCGTCTCGGCGTTGTCGATCGCGTCCCACACCCCGACCGCACCGATGCTGAGCAATCCCGCACCGGACAACAGCACGAGCAGCGGCAAGACGGCGAATC
>JAGQQZ010000685.1 GCA_020425915.1 Planctomycetota bacterium
ACAAGCAGATCCTGGCCCATCTGGACGGGCGGATGTCGCTCGACGAGGCGATCGAACAGGTGAAGATCCGGACTCGTCGGTACGCCAAGCAGCAGCGAACCTGGTTGCGCCGATTTCGCGCCCTGCCTCGGGCCGTCTGGCTCGACGCCTCCGAAACAGATGCGCAAACACTTGTTCACAAAGCGTTTGACGCCATCATGGCCCGGGCGGCGACCCCGGGCGCGGCGGGTGGTCCCGGGGCATCGATCGGCGCCGATTCGTCACGATCGTCTTGACAAGCGGGCCTTGAGTCCTTCAAGTCCCCGGCCTACGCTGCCGCGCGGTCCCGGCACGGGACATTCCTCTCGCCGTTCATTTCGGACCCGGCATTGACCGATACGCCACTCCAGCCATGGCCAAGAAGAAGAAGACCTCGTCCAAATCCCGAACGCCGACCCCCGACGCGACCGGCAAGCGGCTGGTGATCGTCGAATCGCCGGCGAAGGCGAAGACGATCAACCGGTATCTCGGTCCGGAGTACGTCGTCGTCGCGTCGGTCGGGCACGTGCGCGATCTTCCGGCCCGGGCGCCGAAGGGCTCGAAGCAGCCGGTGCCCGGCGTCGACCTCGAGCACGGGTTCACGCCGACCTACGAGGTCCTTCCCGACAAGAAGAAGACCGTCTCCGAACTCAAGCGCTCGGCCAGGAAGGCCAGCGAGATCTGGTTCGCGACCGACCTTGACCGTGAAGGCGAGGCGATCGCCTGGCACCTCGCGCAGGAACTCGGCATCACGCCGCAGGACGCGCGACGCGTCGTCTTCAACGCGATCACGAAGGCCGAGATCACCCGCGCCTTCGACCATCCGCGCGAGATCAACGTCGACATGGTGAACGCCCAGCAGGCGCGCCGCATCCTCGACCGCATCGTCGGCTACCAGGTGTCGCCGCTGCTGTGGAAGAAGGTCGCCCGCGGGCTGAGCGCCGGGCGCGTGCAATCCGTCGCCGTGCGGATCATCGTCGATCGCGAACGCGAGATCGCCGCATTCGTGCCCGAGGAGTTCTGGCGCGTGCAGGCCTGCCTCGCGCTCGACGTCACGAAGGGCGTCGCCCTCGCCGAGGCGTGGACGTCGTTCATCGACCGGCGCGACGACAAGGGCAATCCCCCCACCCTCAAGACGCAGAACGCCTGGCTCGCCGAACACGGCTCGCTTCGCGCCGAACTCGTCGAGGTCGGCGGGACGAAGTTCGAACTCACCGCGAGCGGCGAGGACCTGCGCGATCTCACGCCCGAGGTGCGACGCACCGTCGAAGCCGCCGGCCTCGTCGACGTGCAGGTCGTCAGCACGCCCGATCCCGAGGGCAAGGGCCCGGCGACCGTGAAGCGCACGGTCACCGGCCGCGTCGATCCCGCGGCCCGCTACGCCGTGAAGTCGATCGACACGAAGCGCACGACCTCGCGCCCGCAGCCGCCGTACATCACGTCGACGATGCAGATGGCTGCCGCGAACGTGCTGAGCTTCAGCGCCGACCGCACGATGCGGGTCGCGCAGTCGCTGTACGAGGGCGTGACGATCAAGGGCGAGGGCCAGACCGGCCTCATCACCTACATGCGTACGGACTCGACGCACCTCTCCAAGGAGGCGATCGCCGAGGCCCGCGACTACATCCGGAAGTCGTTCGGTTCGGACTACCTGCCGGAGAAGCCGAACTTCTACTCGTCGTCGAACAAGGCCGCGCAGGAGGCGCACGAGGCGATCCGGCCCACGGACGTCTCGCGTCATCCCGACACGCTGAAGGCGGCGCTCACCGAGGACCAGTTCAAGCTCTACCGCCTGATCTGGCAGCGGGCCGTCGCGTGCCAGATGACGCCGGCGACGTGGAACGCGACGACGGTCCTCTTCGAGCGTTCCGACCGGGCGACGGGCGCGATCTTCAAGTCCACCGGGCGCGTGCTGGTGTTCGACGGCTTCTATCGCGTCAGCGGCGTGCCGACCTCGTCGGACGAGCAGACGCTGCCGAACTTCGCGGAAGGCGACGCCCTCGCGCCGTTCTCCATCGACCCGACCCAGCGGTTCACCAGCCCGCCGCCTCGCTACACCGAGGCATCGCTCGTGAAGACCCTCGAGGCCGAGGGCATCGGGCGTCCGTCGACGTACGCGTCCATCATCCGCGTCATCCAGGACCGCAAGTACGTCGAGCAGCTCAACCGGCGGTTCTTCGCGACCGACCTCGGCGAGGTCGTCACCGACAAGCTGCTCGAAGGCTTCCCGAACCTCATGGACGTCGGCTACACGCGCCGTCTGGAGACGGAACTCGACAAGATCGAGGAGCAGCACTCGGACTGGGTCGCGATGCTCGCGGACTTCTACGAGCGCTTCTCCGCGGCCCTCGAACGCGCCCACGAGACGATGACGCACGCGAAGGCCGAGATCGAGCCGGCGCCGTACCAGTGCCCGAAGTGCGGCGCGCGGACCGCGTATCGATTCGGCAAGAACGGACGCTTCCTCTCGTGTTCGGCCTATCCCGAATGCGACTACGCCGCGCCCATCGATCGCACCGGACGACCGCTCCTGCCCGAGGAGGTCGACGTGCAGTGTCCCGAGGACGGCTCGCAGATGATCCTGCGGTCGGGCCGCTTCGGGAAGTTCCTCGCCTCCGTGAACTACCCGGAGACGAAGTACGTCATCAACCTCGACAAGAAGGAATGCATCAAGTATCCCGCGCCGCCGCCCCTGGTCACCGACCTGGAGTGCCCGAAGTGCGGGTCGAAGATGCATCTCCGCAACGGCAAGCGAGGCCCGTGGCTC
>JAGQQZ010000686.1 GCA_020425915.1 Planctomycetota bacterium
ATGTCGCCGCCGAGCGCCCCGATCCCGATCATGTGATCGACCGAGCGCGGCCGCTCAACGCCAACGTGGATCGTCGAGCAGCCGCGCCGCGCGCAGGCATTCGGCCGTGTTCCACGCCTGCGCGATCGTGCCGCCGGGCTCGTACGGCTCGTCGCCACTGAACACCTCGGACAGGTGCTCGAGGCCGGCCTCGTCGAGCTGGCCGAGCACCTCGCTCCAGATCCGGCGCAACGTCGGGATCTCACTCGCGCCGAACGCCCGCAGCGCCGCCTCGGTGTAGAAGCCGAGCAGCCAAGGCCAGACCGTTCCCTGGTGGTAGGCGTGATCGCGTTCGTCGCAGCCGCCGCCGTAGGTCCCGATGTAGTCGGGGTCGGCCGGCGACAGCGTGCGCAGGCCGCGCGGCGTCAGCAGTTCGTCGTGGGCCCGGCCGACGACGTCCTGGCGCATCGAACGGGTCAGCGGCGAACGGGCGAGGGCGGCGGCGAGCACCATGTTCGGCCGGACCTTGCGGTCGGGTTCGCCCTCGAACCAGCGGTCGGCGAGGTAGCGCCCGTCGTCGAGCCAGAATCGTTCGAGGAAGGTCTCGCCGGCGAGGTCGCGGGCCGAGCGCCACTTCCGCGCCTGCGAGTCCGCGGTCTCGAGTTCGGCCAGCAGGTCCAGCAACGCGTACCAGAGCGCGTTGATCTCGACCGCGCAGCCGTCGCGCGGGGTCACCGGACCTTCGGCCGTGCGCGCGTCCATCCAGGTGGCGTTCAGCTCGGGGCCGCCCGCGGCGATCAGACCCCCGTCGTCGGCGCCGATGCCCAGCGACGTGCCGTCGCGGTAGGAACTCGCGATCTCGCGCAACGCCGGCAGGTAGTGACGTCGCACCCGGTCCGGATCGGCATGCCCCGACTCGACGAACATCGAGACCGCGCGCGCGAACCAGAGCGCCGCGTCGACCGACCCGTAGTGGCTGTCGGACTGCGAGGTACCGTAGATGTTCGGCAAGAGGCCGGCTCGGAGGAACGGGAGCGCGCCATCGATGACCGCCCGGCACACCTCGGGACGCCCCCGCGCGAGCGTCAGACCGGGCAGCGACAGGAACGTGTCGCGCCCCCACTCACCGAACCAGGGGTAACCGGCGCAGATGCCGAGTCGACCCGTGCCGTCGCGGTAGAGGAAATCGTCCGCGGCGGCGTCGAGGCGGGCGAGCGCGGGTGAGTTCGGCCAACGCGCAGTCGCGGCGGCGCGCTCGTCGGCCCGGCGCGACCGCTCGGTGTCCCACGCGGTGACCGGATCGTCGACGACCTCGCCGATCGTCGCCGCGACGACGACCGAGTCACCGTCGGCCAGTCGGACGTGGAGTCGCCCCGGCGAGAACTGGTCCTCGTGGCCGTCATAACCGCGGTCGAGGTCGGCGGTGTACTCGAGTCAGCGGTACCAGGTCGGCGCCGCGACGTACTCGGATTGGCCGCCGCCGACGCTCACGTGGCAGGTCGGCAGTCCCTCGTACATCGTGAACGAGAACCCGCCGTCCACCTCCTCGACCTCGGTCGCGGCGACGTCGTTCGCCATCGCCAACGCATCCGCTTCGCGGAACGCGAACAGCGGCCGGAGTTCGAGGTCGACGTCTCCGCCGGTGGCCGTGTAGCGGCTGAGCACGGTCGGTCCTCCGCGCGACATCAGGATCTCGCGGGTCAGCGTCAGCGAACCGGAACGGTAGCGAGTCGTCGGGTGCGGGACCGTCTCGAACGACTCGATCGCGGCGTGCCCACCGGGCGAGTAGCTGCCGTCGGAGTACTTCGCGGTCGCGGCGCGCAGCTCCTGGCCGTCGCAGCGCGCGACCTCGTCGAAGCGCGCGAGGAACAGATAGCGCTTCGCGCGGCCCTTCGGCAGCGCGATCAACAATCCGTGGTAGCGCCGGGTCGGGCAGTGCACGACCGTCGAGCTCGCGAAGCCGCCGACGCCGTCGGTCAGCAGCCACTCGGTTCGCAGATCACGTTCGATACTCGACTCCACGATGGCCATGGTGACATTTCTACCGAGCCGCTTTCCCTGACCAACCGAAAGCGCCATTCTATTGCGGTCCGGCCCGCCCTTCGGAAATGAGTAGTCTCCCGCAGGAACTGAAGCGAACGCTCACCTTCGTCCTCGCTGGAGGTCAAGGGGAGCGGCTCAAGCCCCTGACCGCGGGGCGCGCGAAACCGGCGGTTCCGTTCGGTGGCGCCTATCGCATCATCGACTTCACGCTCAGCAACTGCATCCACTCGGGCCTGCGCAAGATCTTCGTGCTGACGCAGTACCGAGCGCGGTCGCTCGAGGAGCACCTGCGGTTCGGTTGGAACTTCCTGCCGCGCCGGCTGCAGCAGTTCATCGTGCAGCGCCCGCCTCAGCACGGCGAGTCGGACGCCTGGTACCGCGGCACCGCCGACGCGATCTACCAGAACCTCGACGGCATCGAGGAAGAGGACCCCGGCCACATCGTCGTCCTGTCCGCCGACCACATCTACAAGATGGACTACGGCCGGATGCTGCGCGAACACCTGAAGAACCAGGCCGCGTTGACGATCGGAGCCGTGCGGATCTCGAGCGAAGAGGCCAAGCGATTCGGCGTGCTCGAGGTCGAGAAGTCCAACCGCGTCCGCAGCCTCGCCGAGAAGCCACAGTCCGAGGTGCCGGAGATCCCGGGGCAGCCCGGCGAGTGCCTCGGCTCGATGGGGATCTACATCTTCTCGCGCGATGAACTCGTCCGCCGATTGGTCGAGGACGCGGCGCTCGGCGACGAGAGCAGCCACGACTTCGGCAAGGACATCATCCCGAAGATGATCGACGAGTCGCGCGTGTTCGCGCACCACCTCGCCAACCCGTCGGGCAAGGAGAAGCCCTACTGGCGGGACGTCGGCACGATCGACTCGTACTACGAGACCAACCTCGACCTCTGCAGCATCGAGCCGTCGTTCAATCTCTACGACCGCGACTGGCCGATCTACACGCTCTGGCACAACGACCCGCCGGCGAAGACCGTGTTCGACGACGACGAACGGCGCGTTCGGGTCGTCGATTCGCTGATCTGCCCGGGAGCCGTGGTCTCCGGCGCGTCGGTCAAGAACTCGATCCTGGCGAACCGCGTGTTCGTCGACGAGCGTGCCGACATCGACGGTGCGATCCTGTTCGGCGGGGTCGTGGTCGGCAAGGGCGCGGTCATCCGCCGCGCGATCGTCGACAAGTGGAACTCGGTCCCGCCTGGCGAGCAGATCGGCGTCGACCTCGAAGCCGACGCGAAGCGCTTCAAGGTCAGCGATTCGGGCATCGTCGTCGTTCCCCGCGACTACCGCTGGGAGTGATGCGCGCGCACCGCGTCTGCGTCTACTGCGGCTCGCGATCCGGCTCCGACGAGTTCGTCGACGCCGCGCGCGCATTCGCGAACGCGTTGGCCGATCGCGGGTGGGACCTGGTCTACGGCGGTGGCAACGTCGGGCTCATGGGCGTCGTCGCCGACACGGTCATGGCACGCGGTCGCGAGGTGACCGGCGTGATCCCGCATTCGCTGTTCGACGTCGAGGTCGCGCACCGGGGTATCACCGAGTTGCTCGAGGTCGAGTCGATGCACGAGCGCAAGGCGGTCATGGCGGCACGCGCCGACGCGTTCGTCGCGTTGCCGGGTGGCCTCGGGACGCTCGAAGAACTGTTCGAGGCCGTGACCTGGCACCAGATCGGGATTCACGCGAAGCCGTGCGGGATCCTGAACGCGTTCGGCTTCTACGACTCGCTGTTGGAGTTCCTGCACGGATCGGCGGACGCCGGGTTCGTGTCGCGGGGGCACTTGGAACGGATCATCGTGGCGGATGAGCCGGGGGAGTTGCTGGACGCGTTGGCGGAGCGGTTCGCGGACTAGGGCAGGATCGTTCCGCGGCGCGGGTGGAGTGTCGAGGCGGACCTCACTCGGGCTCGCAACGACAGGAGGCGCCCTCCGTCACCGCTTCGCCGTCGTTCGGCCGCCCTGCGGGCGAGCGGCCGAACGACGGC
>JAGQQZ010000687.1 GCA_020425915.1 Planctomycetota bacterium
GGCCTCGACCACCTGCTCGACGCTGCGGACCAGCCCGGAATCACCTTCGTACTCGGTCTTCGCCGCGGACACGCGACGGTCCAACTCGAGAACCGCGCGCATTTCGGCGTCGTCGCGCTCGTCGGATTCGCCACGTTCCGTGACCACGCCGGGATCTGACCGGTTCGCGGTCCTGACGCATTCGATCCACCGCTCGACATGTTCGGCGTCCGCCGAACCCGAGATCATTCCACGACCCGGGAGCCGGCTCATGACGATCGGCGCCGAGACGATGACGCCATCCACGATGACCGCGACGCGCTGGCCGATCCGGGCCTCGGTCCAGTCGCCGTACGCCTCCTCGCGCTCCGCCCGCACGCGATAGACGACCCCGGTCTCCCCGCTCTCCACCGGCACGACCGCGAAGGAGTCCGCGACCAAGTCGTCCGTCACGAAGCCACCGCTCGCCCGATCCACCGGGACGAGTTCGATCCTGACGTGCGTCTCGTCACGCGCTTCGCCTTCGGCGAACAACCAGATCGCGACCTCGGGCTTGCGGAACCGCGCGTTGCCGATGAACCGAGCACGCCCCGCGTCGTCGAGACGGACGACATGCGGATACCAGCGCCACGCCGTCGGGCTCCAGTTCCCGCCTTCGGCGTAGCGCGCGAGCGATTCGTAGAACCGGTGGAACTCCCGTGGGTCCGCGAGCACGCGAGACCGATGATCTCCCACCTCGAGCCACGCGAGCACGCGCAACTCCTCGCGCGACCAATGCTCGAGATCGGCCATCGCCCGCTCGAGCGGCATCAGCGCGCGGAACTCGAACAATTCGCACCGCGGCGCATCAGCGCCGTCCTGCGCGACGGCCGTGGCGGCGAACACGGATGCGAGGACACAGACGCGAATCAGTGCGGATGGCATGAACGGCAGGCCGCGCCCGGCGGCACGAAACTCACAAGAACCGCAACAGCGCCTTCATGTAGTTCGTCCGCTCGAACGCACTCGGATCGGGACAGGTGCGATGGCTCATGCTACCGCGCAGCTGCCCGAGCGACTCGTACTCGTTCTCCTCGAGCCACTCGAGCATCTCGGTCTCGATCGCGCCGAGCCGGTCGATCCCGTGGCGGATCAGCTCCGACGCGACCATCACGACGTCGGCGCCCGCCGCGACGAGCTTCAGCGCGTCGCGACCGGACTGGACCCCGGTCGTCGCACCGATCGAGCAATCGACGCGCCCGTGCAGGAGCGCGATCCACCGCATCGCGATTCGGCTCTCATACGGGGTCGAGAGCTTGAGGTCCGGCACGACCTCCAACTCGTCGAGGTCGATGTCCGGTTGGTAGAACCGGTTGAACAGGACGAGCCCGGCCGCACCCGCGGCGACGAGCCGCTTGGCCATGTGACCGAGCGAGGAGAAGTAGGGACCGATCTTCACCGAGAGGGGGATCCTGGTGCTCTCGGCAACCGCGTGCACGATGTCGACGTACTCCTGTTCGACCTCCGCACCGGACTCGTCGACGTCCATCGCGAGCTTGTAGACGTTCAGCTCGAGCGCGTCCGCACCGGCCTGCTCGCAGAGGTCGGCGTACTCGACCCATGCACCGGTGTGGTCGGCGTTGAGGCTCGCGATCACCGGGATGTCGACTGCACGCTTCGCGTGGGCGATGTGATCGAGGTACTCGTGCGGACCGGTCGCGTAGACCTCTGGCTCCGGCAGGTAGTCGGTGGCCTCACCCTGGCTCAACGAGCCGGTGTCCTTGTGCGCGTAGAACGCCGCCGTGTCGCCGCGGATCTGCTCCTCGAACAGCGAGTAGAGCACGATCGCGCCGGCGCCGATGTCCTCCATCCGCCGCACGTCGTCGAGTTCGCGCGAGAGCGGCGAAGCCGACGGCACGAGCGGGCTGCGCAGGTCGAGTCCGAGGTAGCGGGCGTCGAGCGAGGTCATCGGATCTCCTCCGGTTGGTATTCCATCGCAGCCATCTGACGCAGCACGTTCCAGCGTTCGTCGATGTCCTGTTGCGCGAGTGCTTGGAGGCGCTTCGCGGTCTCGGGTCTGCTGCGCGTCAACATGTGGAAGCGGGACTCGCGCTCGGCGAAGCGCTGGAACGGGATCTTCGGCGCGCGTGAATCGAGCTGCAGAGGGTTCTCGCCAGCCGCGAGCCGCGTCGGGTCGTAGCGGTAGAGCGGCCAGTGCCCGCAGTCGACGGCGAGCTTCTGGTGCAGCATGCCGTCGGCCATGTGGAGGCCGTGGGCGATGCAGTGGCTGTAGGCGATGATCAGCGACGGTCCCGGGTAGCGATCCGCCTCGACGAATGCGCGCACGGTCTGCTTGTCGCTCGCGCCGAGCGCGACCTGTGCGACGTAGACGTGGTCGTGTGCCATCGCGATCATGCCGATGTCCTTCTTCGCCGTCGGCTTGCCGGCCGCCGCGAACTTGGCGAGCGCAGCCCGCGGCGTGGACTTCGACATCTGCCCGCCGGTGTTCGAGTAGACCTCGGTGTCGAGCACGAGGATGTTGACGTCACGACCGGACGCGAGCGCGTGATCGAGCCCGCCGAATCCGATGTCGTAGGCCCAACCGTCGCCGCCGACGATCCACGAGCTCTTCCGGACCAACGCGTCGGCGATCGACTCCAGGCGTCGCGCCTCTGGCGTATCGAGTGCGCGCAGCTTGAGCCGCAGGTCGTCGATACGCGCACGTTGTTCGCGATACTCGGCCTCGTCGTACTGTTCACTCGCGAGGATCGCATCCGCGAGATCCTTGCCGACCATGCGGCTCAGTTCCTCGAGCAGCCGCCGCGCGATCTTCGCCTGTTCGTCGAGCGTCAGCCGGAAGCCGAGGCCGAACTCCGCCGCGTCCTCGAACAAGGAGTTGCTCCAGGCGGGCCCACGGCCGTCACGGTTCTTCGACCACGGCGTCGTCGGGAGGTTGCCACCGTAGATCGACGAGCAACCGGTCGCGTTCGCGACCAACAGACGATCGCCGAACAGCTGCGAGAGCAGCTTCAAGTACGGGGTCTCGCCGCAGCCCGCGCACGCACCCGAGAACTCGAACAGGGGTTCGAGCAGCTGCGAATCCCGCGCGTTGTCGACCTGCACCGCCGTCCGATCGATCTCGGGGATTCCCAGGAAGAACTCGAAGTTCTCCCGCTCCCGCGCGAGCCGCGGCTCGACCGGGGTCATGTCGATCGCCTTGTGGCGAGGTTCCGACTTGTCCTTCGCCGGACACACGTGGACGCAGAGTTCGCAGCCGGTGCAGTCGTCGGGCGCGACCTGGATCGTCGTGAGCATGCCGGCGTGCTCCGAACCGCGGAACTCGGCGCTCTCGAATCCGGCTGGGGCGCCGTCGAGGGCCGACGCATCGAACACCTTCACGCGAATGGCCGCGTGCGGGCAGACGATCGCACACTTCGCGCACTGGATGCACAGCTCGCGATCCCACTCGGGGACGCGGTCGGCGATCCGCCGCTTCTCGAGCCGCGCCGTGCCGGTGGGGAACGTCCCATCGATCGGCATCGCACTGACCGGCAGCGCATCGCCATGCCCAGCGAGGATCGGACCGGTCACCCGGCGCACGAACTCGTCGTGGTCGTCCGCGACGAGGCTCGGTCGCGGGCTGCCGTCGGCCGTCGTCGGAATCGGCACCGACTCGAGCCCTGCGAGCGCGGCGTCGACGGCCGCCAGATTCTGCTCGACCACCTGGGCTCCGCGCTTGTGGTACGACTTGCGGATCGATCGACGGATCGCATCGAGGGCCTCGGCGCGGGGCATCACTCGACTCAGCTCGAAGAAGCACGCCTGCATGACGGTGTTGATGCGACGGCCCAAGCCGGCGCGTTCCGCCACGCCGCTCGCGTCGATCGCCCAGAGCTCGAGCCTCTTGTCCAAGACTTCCTGCTGCAGTTCACGCGGCAGGTGCTGGAACACTTCACGGGCCGGCCATTCGACGTTCAGCAGCACCGTCGCACCGGGTTTCGCGTGGCGCAGCACTTCGTAGCGCTCGAGGAACCGTGCGTTGTGCACCGCCACGAAGTCCGCGCGACCGTCCTCGATCAGGTAGGCCGAGCGGATCGGGCGTGGCCCGAACCGCAGGTGCGAGATCGTCACGGCCCCGGCCTTCTTCGAGTCGTAGACGAAGTAGCCCTGGACGTGGTGGTCGGTGCACTCCCCGATGATCTTGATCGTCTGCTTGTTCGCACCGACGGTCCCGTCCGAACCGAGGCCGAAGAACACGGCGCGGACCACGTCCGGATCCGTGTCGATCGACTCGTCCGGGTCCCAACGAAGGCTCGAGTGAGCGACGTCGTCGTCGATGCCGATCGTGAAGTGCCGCTTCGGCGTCGCGGCACCGA
>JAGQQZ010000688.1 GCA_020425915.1 Planctomycetota bacterium
CCTGCGTGTCTTGCGTCATCGTGTGGGTTCGGGGGGTCTCGGATGAGCCGGCGTAGAGCCTAGGGCCGGGGTGGGATGGGGTCCAGCGAACGGGCGTCCGTGGGGGCTGCGACGGCGGGAGGTCGCTGGGCGTGTCGGCGCGTCGTGTCTCGAGCACCGAATTCGTGAGAACTCACCTGGGGTTTCGCTCGGGGTCCGCGCTCTGAGTCGTGGACCCAACACAGGAACCCCAGATGAAAACCAAACGCAATCTCCTCCGAACGCTCGCGGCGACCGTCGCGTTGGTCACCGCCTCGATGACGACGCCACTGGCCGCGCAGACCGGCGGCCCGATCGGTACGCCGAACTACGTGCCCGGCTACAGCTTCCCCTACGGACAGGGATGTGGCAGCTCCTTCATGGGGCCGATCCATCTGACTCTCGGGACGATCCCGGACATCGGAACGGACGCCCTGTTCGAGTTGACCAACGGCGTGCCCGGCAACCCGGCCTGGCTGCTCCTCGGCTTCGTGCCGATGAACACGGACCTGACCCCGATCGGCGCCTGGGGCTGCCACCTCTACGTCAATCCCGTGGTCACCGTGGCGAAGAACATCACGGCCGTCGGCACGGCCGAGTTCGAGTATGCGATCCCGATGAACACGTCGTTGATCGGAGTGCACCTGTTCGCTCAGGGAGTCGCGCAGGACGTCATGGCGAACGCGTTCGGGCTCGTCCTGACGAACGGGATCGAGATGTCGATCGGCGGGACTCCGTGAGAACTCACGGCGTGTAGGACCAGTCCCTCGCAATCAGCAGGGACTGGCCGCGTCCGAAGAGCGCCGCTTCCCGCGTGGGCGACCACGACGGATCCGGGCGTGAACGACGATCTCGAGGTCGGCCTAGTCGACCACGTCGAGGGCGCTGTAGCGGTAGTAGACCTGCAGGATCAGCATGTGGACCGCGGTCGTGCACATCCGTCCGCCGTCCTCGCTGAACTCGCCCTGCGGATCCCAGGTCCCCTTCCAATCGCCGTCGTGCAGCTGCGTCATGATGACGGACTTGGTCAGGCGGCGCTCGACGCGTGACCAGATCTCGCGGCCGCCGCGGATCGATTGCAGGTCGTAGAGTGCGATGGTCGCGTAGAAAACAACCAGGGGGTCGTCCATGTCCAGCGGCCAGCCCTTCGCGAGGAACGGTCCCGCGATCTCGAGCAGGCGATCGACGTCGGCGTCCGTCGATTCGGGACCGCGCGCCTTCCATCGCATGCACTCGAGCAGCAAGTACGCCGCGCGGCCGCGCTGCGAGTCCGGGAAGTCGGTCGGTCGGAGTTCCTCGACGAGGGTGCGCAGGCGGTCGATCGCGTTCGACAGGCCGGCTCGTTCGCTGCTCTCGGTCGGCAGATCGCGCTCGACACGAGCAGCCGACCGGGCGCACATCGAAGACCATGTGATCAGCTCCGTGTCGGCGGACTGCCGGGTCTTCACGAGGTTCGTTCGCAACGCTTCGAGAGTCGGGTCGAGCAGGGCGCGGACCTCGGGCTGCTGCGTGAGGCGGGCAGTCTCGCACAGCGCGTACGTGGCGATCGCGTGATCGAGCAACCAATCCGGTCCGTCGTGCAGGCCGATGCGCCCCTTCTCGTCGAGTCTCGATCGCAGCCAATCGGTCCCGAGCCGCAACGACCGACCGAACGAGCTGTCGTCCGGCGTGACTCCCTCGGCCAGCAACGTGAGGACCAGCAAGGACGTCGCGCGAAGGTCGCGAACCGGCCGCCCGGCGCCAGGGCTCTCGACCGCGCCGACGCCACGGTCCGCGAAGTGTGCGGCCGACCAGTGGCCGTCG
>JAGQQZ010000689.1 GCA_020425915.1 Planctomycetota bacterium
CGGGTACCGCTGGTACGCCCGACCCGCCGATCCTGCGCCGGCGGAGCCGGTCCGAGGCCGCTGAGCGGCGGCGCCGCGGCGCAGCCGGGGAAGGCCTGGGGTCCGTCTGGCCTGCCCCGATTCCATGAAGTAGGCTCCTCCACCCTTTCGTCCGTGCCCGCCATGGTTCTCCCCGCCTCCCCGCCGTAAGACCCGCGGTCCCGAACCCTCGATGCCAACGCGATCGGATTCCCCATGGCCCAGAAGCGCTTGATGATCCTCGGCGCCGGGCCTTTCCAGGTGTACGGCATCCAGCGCGCCGTCGAGCTCGGCTACCACGTGATCACCGTGGATTATCTGCCGGAGAACTTCGGTCATCGAATCTCCCACGAATACGTGAACGCGAGCACGACCGACATCGAGGCGGTCGTCGCGGCCGCGCGGGAGAAGGACATCGACGGGATCGCGACCTTCAGCTCGGACGTCGCGACGCCGACCGTCGCGGCCGTGTCGGAGGCGCTCGACCTGCCCGGCGCACACACCGGCGTGGTCGGCCCGATGGTCGACAAGGCCCGCTTTCGCGCCCTGCAACGCGAGCGCGGCCTCGACGGCCCCGCGTTCGTCGAGGTCGCGTCGGAAGCGGATCTCGAGCGCGTGGCCGCGATGACCCCGCCGGTCATGTTCAAGCCGGTCGACACCTCCGGTTCGCGCGGCGTGACCCGCGTCGACGATCTCTCGGCGGCTTCGATCGCGCGGGCCTACGCGGAGGCCCGGCAGTACTCGCGCTCGTCGCGCGTCTGCGTCGAGGAGTTCGTCGAGGGCGTCGAGGTCGGCGGTGAGGCGTTCATCCGCGATGGCCAGATCGCGTTCGTCACCCCGACCCACAAGCACAAGCGCGAGTTCATCGTCACGGGACACAGCCTGCCGACCAACATCGACGCGTCGCAGCAGGCCGAGGTCGCCCGCCAGGTCGAGATCTCGTGCCGCGAGCTCGGGTACACCAACGGCCCGGTGAACTTCGACGTCATGGTCGCCGGTCCGCGCGCCGTCGTGATCGAACTCTCGCCCCGCACCGGCGGCAACGGCATCCCGCAGTTGATCGAACACGCGACCGGCTTCGACGTCTACGGCGCCACGGCGCGGCACGCGGTCGGCGACCCGATCGAGGGCCTCGGCGACCACCCGGTCAAGCGGCCGTGTGGTTCGCTCGTGTTCGGCGATCTGACCGGAGGGATCCTCGAATCGGTCGCATCGAAGGACGAGGTCCGCGCGGCGCTCCCCGAGATCTTCCTCTTCTTCAACGGTTACTCGGTGGGCGAACACGTCGACGCGTTCGTCCACGGTGGCGCGGGCATGGGCTACGCGCTGTTCGACCTGCCACAGCGCAGCTACGCCGACACCGTCCAGGCCCTCCTCGAAGCCCTCCACATCCGCACGCGGTCCGACGCTCGATGAAACCTTCCCACGACACGCTCGAACGCATCGCACGCGAGCACGGCGACTCGTTCTACCTGCTCGATCTCGACGCGTTCCGCTCCAACTACCACCGGCTGCGCGACAGCTTCCGCAACCACTACCCGGACACCGAGATCGCGTACTCGTACAAGACGAACTACACGCCGCGGCTGACCAAGCTCGTCGACTCGTGGGGTGGTTACGCCGAGGTCGTGTCGCGGATGGAATACGACCTCGCGCTGCGGGTCGGCGTCGAACCCGCGCGAATCGTGTTCAACGGACCCTACAAGCGGCCGGAAGACGTCGAGTTCGCGCTCGGCAACGGCTCGACCGTGCACGTCGACGCGCCGTGGCAGGCCGACGAGGTCGCGGCCGTCGCACGACGCGCGTCCGGCAAGGTCCGCGCTGGCGTTCGCGTGACGTTCGACACCGGGACCGGCAAGCCGTCCCGCTTCGGCTGCGACGCCGACAACGACGCGGAGCTCGTCGCCGTCTTCAAGACGCTGCGCGACGCCGGAGTCCACGTCACCGGTGTGCACTGCCACTTCTCGAACCCCTCGCGCGGTGTCGACGTCTACCAGCGCGTCGCGAAGCGCATGATCGCGATCGCCGACCGGTTCTTCGGCGACGAGATCCCCGACTACATCGACATCGGGGGCGGCTTCTTCTCGAACATGAGCGACGAGCTGCGCGCCCAGTTCGACGCGCAGATCCCGACCTACGAACAGTACGGCGATGGCATCGCGCCGCTGTTCGCCGAGCGCTACGGCAAGGAAGGCGGTCCGCAGCTGATCCTCGAGCCGGGCGTCTCGATCACCGCCGACATCATGCAGTTCGCGGCGCGCGTCCTCGACGTGCGCCCGGTCGGTCCGCGGCGGATCGCGCTGGTCGCCGGCAGCATCCACAACATCAAGCCGACGCTGAACGCGAAGAACCTGCCGTTCCAGCTCGTGCGCGGCGGCGATGGGGCGACGATCGAAGGTCCTTACGACATCGTCGGATACACGTGCATGGAGCACGACCTCCTGTTCGGCGGTGCAGAAGGATCGGTCGGCGTCGGTGACTGGGCGGTGTTCGACAACGTCGGCGCCTACACCAACGTCATGAAGCCGCCGTTCATCCGCCAACAGGTCCCGATCCTCGCGGTCGAGGGTGGTGAACCGACCGGCGAAGTCGTCAAGCGCGCCGAGACGCTCGACGACGTGATCTCGACCTACTCGATCTGACCGCGGATGGCCGGCGCCGACGACAACGACGGACTGCTCGTGACCGGCTGCTTCCGGAGCGGCACGACGCTGCTCGAGAAGCTGCTGCACAACCACCCGCAGGTCAGCGTCGCGTCGCAGCCGTGTCCGGTGCTGTACCACTACACCAAGGAGGTCTTCCTCGAAGGCCTCGGACTCGAGCGCCGCTACGCGCTCGACCACTTGTTCGGTGAGGACGGCTATCGCAACGAAGACTTCGCCGCGTTCCTCGAGTCGTGCGCGTTCGACGACGCTCGACTCGCGACGCTGTTCGAGCGGCTCCGGAACTACGGCGTCGGACTCTGGACGCCCGAGGTGTTCCAGGTCACCGACCGCATCGAGCCCGGCACGTTCCTCGATGTGTTCCTCGGCCTGCAGCGCGCGCTCGGGACGCTGTTCGGCAAGGACGACGCGCGCTGGTTCGGCTCGAAGGAGATCGTCGCCGAGGAGTACGCGCCGTTCCTGGTCGGCCACGGATCTCGCGTCGTCATCATCGTCCGCGACCCGCGGGACGTGATCACGTCGCTGAGCTTCCGCCAGCGCGACAACCAGACCGGCAACCAGCGCCCGATCCTGTTCAGCGCGCGCGCCTGGCGCAAGAGCGTCGCGTTCGCACTGTCGTGCGAGGGCCATCCGAACTTCGCGACGCTGCGCTACGAGGACCTCGTCGCCGATCCAGCGGGCGAGCTGGCGAAGCTCACCGAGTGGCTCGCGATCGATCCGTACCCGGCAGCCGTCCTCGGCGGCGAGATCCGCGACCAGAACGGCGAGCTGTGGCGGGGCAACTCCTCGTTCCAGGACCGTGTCGGGGTCACCGCGCAGGGTCGCGGCGGCTTCGAGTCGATCATGCCGCCGGACGTCGCCGAGTACGTCGAGGCGATCTGCGGGCCCGAGATGCGCGCACTCGGCTACGAACGCAAGAGCGATCGCGGGATCGACCGCGAGCTGCTCGCCGGGTTCCGCGAGCCGTTCGCCGTCGATCACGCGGCGTTCTCGCCCGACTACAGCCACAGCGCGGAGCGTGTCGCCGCCGAATTGCACCGCGCCGAACTGCTCGCCGCGCCGGATCGCCCCGACGAAGCCGAGCTCCGGCGCTGGTTCCTCGATCCGCGCGCGTGGACGCGACTGAGGGCGCGATGAGCGAGATGGTCGTGCAACCCGACTTCACGGTCGTGATCCCGTGCTACAACAGCGCGAGCACGATCGCGGAGGTCATCTCGCGCGTGACCGAGTTCTTCGACGCCGCGGGGCACCCGTTCGAGATCGTCTGTGTCGACGACGCGTCGCCCGACGACGTCGCGGACGTGATCCTGAAGATTCGCGAGCGCGACAAGCGCGTGTGCCTGATCCGACACCACCGCAACTACGGCCAGCATCGCAGCGTGCTGACGGGGATGCGCTACGTGCGGGGCAAGTTCGCCGTCACGATGGACGACGACCTGCAGAACCCGCCCGAGGAGATCCAGAAGCTGATCGACGGCATCGGCGACGCCGACGTCGCGATCGGAATGCCGGAGAACAAGCAGCACGCGAGCTACCGCAACCTCGGCAGCAACCTGGTCAACGGCATCGTCAAGCTCGCGTTCAAGCCGCCGCCCGGGTACGGCGCATCGTCGTTCCGTCTGATCCGACGCACCGTCGTCGACCAGATGGCCAACATGCGGACCGTCTACCCCCACCTCGGCAGCATCATCCTGAGCGTGACGCGCCGGATCGTGCAGGTGGACGTGCGACACGAGCCACGGCGCGTCGGCCGGTCGAACTACAACGTCCGGAAGTTGATCTCGCTCGCCGGCAACCTGCTGATCAACTACACGAAGCTGCCGATGCGGGTCATGACGCTGACGGGGCTGGCGACGGCGTTCCTCGCGCTCGCGTTCAGCGTCTACATCATCGTCCTCAAGGTCGTGGAGCAACAGCACTACGACGCTGGTTGGCCGAGCGTCATCGTCGCGATCGCGTTCTTCGGCGGTCTCAACCTCGTGTCACTGTCGGTGATCGGCGAGTACATCATCCGACTGCTCAGCGAGACGTCGGGGGCGAGCCAGGTGGTCCTCCGGGCCGAGCACTTCGGCGACGACTCCGAAGACCCCCACGGAGCGAGCTAGCCCAACGTGATCGAGCGCCTTCGGAGAGCACACGACGTCCTGTTCGCCTGGATGGACCGGCGACGCATCCACCGCATCGCGTTCGCGCTCCTGTGGAGCGCGGCACTCTTCGGAGCGATCCTCGGCACGATGCGGACGACGTTCAAGGCCAACGACAACGTCGGCATCCAGTCGGCGTGCCAGGAGGGCCTCGAGGCGCCGTTCATGTCTCCGGTGCTCGTGCGCTTCCTGGGCTGGATGTACCAGGACGTGGCGGCCGACGTGCCGTGGTACGGGATCTTCTGCTACGCCTCGTTGTTCTGGGGGTTCGCACTGCTGATCCATGCGCTCTCCTCGATCCGAGCCGCGCGACCGGTGTTCCTGCCGCTGACGATCCTGCTGTCGATCGTCTACGTGTCGTTCCTGATCCGATGCGGCTACAACTCGTCGAGCATGCTGCTCAGCGGCATCGCGGTGCTGGCATTCGTCGCGTACATGGCGGCAGGCAGGGCGACCAAGACCGCGATCGCGATGTGCGCGCTCGGTCTCGCGTTCGCCTTCTTGTTCCGACCGCGTGGTGCGCAGGGCGCGATGGTGTTCGTCGCACCGGCCGTGCTCGCATGGCTGCTGCGGCACTGGCGAGCCTTCCCGCTCGCAGCGGTGCTCGTGTTCGCCGCGCCGATCGCCATCGTCAGCACGGTGCACACGATCTGGACGACGAGCTGGATCTCGGACGAGTATCGCGACTTCCGCGAGTTCAATCGCAAGCGCGGAAAGTTCCACGCCTACCCGATCGCGAAGGCGAACCTGAACAACCGGGCGCTGTTCAAGGCCAACCACTGGTCCGGGAACGAGTATCGACTGTTCACCACGTTCTTCTTCTTCGACGAGGACGTCTGGAACATCGAGACGATCTCGAGGATCTTCGAGATGTCGGTCGACGTGCCGCTGCGCGGTGGGGCCGCCGAGAAGCTGCACGAACGCTTCCACCAGTTCACGTGGTTCCTACCGGTCGTCCTCGCCGGGTTGTTGTTGCGCCCGAGGCGGAGGCGAGCCGTGGTCGAGGTCGTCGGGTACCTCGTGTACGTCGGCGCGCTGTCCTTCGTGATGGAGTGGCTACTGCGCTTCCCCGAGCGAGTCGGTGATTCGATGCTGACGCTCACGGGCATCGGCCTCGCATGGGTCCTGTTCGTCCACGAATCCGAGTCGCGCTGGCGCGAGCTCCGAATTCGGCACCTCACACGATGGATGTTCGGCACGTGCCTCGCGGTCGCGACGATCGGCTGGGCAACGCTCGACGCCGCGGCGATCGACTACACGTCGAAGCGGTCGACGCAGTTCCACGTCATGGAGTCGTGGTTCGACGAGTGGTTCCCTGGGCGCCACGTCCTGGCCCAACCGGCGATCCTGCTCAGCGCCGACCAGGATCCGCTGCGGGTCTACGACGAGAAGTTCCAACTCGTCCCGACGGGCTGGCAGACGTTCTCGCCGCGGTTCTACGCCCACCTGCGCAAGATCGGGCTCGAGCGGGGCTCGCAACTGCTGCCGTTCGCGATCGACAACTCGGAGTTCTTCCTCGTGTTCATGCAGCCGCTCGTTCCGCAGATCGTCGACTTCGTGAAACGACAGTACGGCGTCCAGGTGAAGGTCCGTGAGTTCCCTGGGCTGAGCAACATCCGGTTCCGAGTCTTCCAACTCGTCGTCGATCCCGACCCCATCCCGGAAGGCGTCCGCTATCGGGTCGAGGAAATGGACACACGTTTCGACGTGAACGGGCTCGGTCCGAAATGACGCATCCGACTCGCAGGGGTCGGGCGCTCCGCAAGCTCGCGCTCCGGCTCGTCGCACTCGTCGCGCTGTTCTGGATCATTGCTTCGATCGTCGATCTCCACGAGGTCGCGGACTCGCTCGGTGCATTCTCACCGGGCATCATCGCGCTCGGGTTCGGACTCGGACTGCTGCGCGCGTTCTTGCTGAGCGTTCGGTGGCGGATCCTCGACGAAGCCGGCATCGCCGAGCGCGAGGCCGCGCTCGGGCATCCGCTCACGCATCTGCGGCAGTGGCAGTACTTCCGGTATCGGCTCGCGAACGCGACGTTCAACCTGTTCCTGCCGACGGCGGTCGGCGCCGACGTCGCGCGAGCGGCGCTGATGGCGAGCGAGGTCGCCGACGACCGCACGCGCCGGGTGCTCGTGATCCTGTTCGATCGAATCATCGGACTCGTGTCGATCGGCGTGCTCGGCCTGATCGCGGGGATCATCGCGCCGAACCTCGCCCACAAGGAGAAGTACGTCACCGCGATCGCGATCCTCAACGTCGTGCTGTTCTCGATCCTCGCGCTCGGGTTCTCCGGATGGGTCCGCACGCTCGCGCACGGGATCTTCCGCCGACTCGGCTCGCCCGGGGTCAAACTGTCCCGCACGACGGACGCGATCGGCGAGTGCTTCGACACGTTCCTGCGCCACAAGCGCCACGTCATGGCGGCAACCGCGGTGTGCATCGCGGTGCACGCGACGTCGTTCGTGCTCGTCTGGCTGGCCGCGTTTGCCCTCGGCGTGGAGCTCTCCTACGCTACGCTCGCGATCGTGACGACGATCAGCTGGGTGATCGTCCTCGTCCCGGTGACGATCGGTGGCCTCGGCCTCCGAGAAGTCGCGTTCGTGGTCTTGCTCGCGCCGCAGGGCGTCAGTGAGGCCGATGCCACCGCCCTCTCGCTGTTCCAGTTCGCCGTCATCGTCATGGTCGGCATCGCCGGCATCCCGGTGACGGTGTTCGGCAAGGCGTCTCGAACCACCGCTGATTGATGTCCCAACCCGACGCACAGTCCCTTCGCGGCCGCACCGTCCACGTCGCTGGCATGTCGCGTGGCGGCACGACCTACCTGTACCACAACCTGCAACTCCACCCGCAGCTGTTCCTGCCGGAGCGCAAGGAGATCTGCTACTTCGGCCACGAGCATCATCGCGGTCTGGATTGGTGGCTCTCGTTCTATCGGAACATGCGCGACGATCAGGTCGCGGTCGACATCTGCGGGCTCTACTTCATGGACGATGCGGCGATCGACCGCATCGTCGAGTTCAATCCGGACGCGAAGGTCATCGTGACGGTCCGCGAACCGATGCAGTGGATCTACTCGATCTACGAGCACTACAAGACGATCTTCGAGGTGCCGCCGATCCAGGACTTCGTGCAAGGCTGCACCTGGACGCGTGACGGCAACGCGATCCCGCTCGAGTTCGCGGACGGCAAGATCCGGCGCACGATCGAGCGCATGCAGGACAAACTCGGCGACAACCTGCTCGTGCTGGACTTCAAGCTGCTGAAGTCGGACCCGCTGCGGCTGTTGCGCGCGGTGGAGGCGTTCTGCGGCGTCGAGCACTGGTTCAGCGAAGACAACTTCTCGACCGCGCGGGTGAACTCGCGCGACAAGGGCAGCGCGAAGTTGATCATGCGGATCTGGCGCATTCCGGGTGTGCCGCTGCTGACGCGGTTGTTGCCGCGCGGCATCGTCATGTCGGTGCGTCGATTCTTGGAGGCCGAGCGAGGATCGAAGTCCGCGGGGAAGCCGAAGACCGAAGGGCCGGAATACTCGGAGGCGCAACGGGCGACGGTCGAGAAGTTGTTGGCGGAAGACCAGGCGTGGGTCACGGGGCTGTTCGCGACG
>JAGQQZ010000690.1 GCA_020425915.1 Planctomycetota bacterium
CGGGCGAGGGGAAGAGTCGGATTGCGTACGAGGGTCCGGTTGCGCGGCGGGCGCCCGCCAAGATCGGGTGGTTCCGATACCGCAGGGGGTCGCATCGGGAATTCCGATGTTGGCGGGCGCGCGCCGGCAGCCAGCACTGATGTGGTCGTTGGTTTCCGGCGGGCGCCCGCCAACTTCGGGCCTCGAGACATCGGCGCGCTCGTGAGCTCCCGCGACGAAAACGGCCTACCGCTGGAACACCTGCCCCACCGGCAGGATCTCCACGTCCTCCGGCCGCAGTTCGATCCGGAGTCGCTCGATGACCTCGTCTTCCGCCAGCACGTCCTCACTCGGCTTCGACTGGTAGGTGATCGGCGTCGGCGCTTCCCCGAGCAGATGATCCCGGAACCCTTCCGCATCCTCGGTCACCACGACGAACTGCATCCGGTTCGCGCGCAGGTGCTCACGGATCACCCGGTTCACGTCGTCGAGCGTCAGCTTCTCGAGACCTTCGCGCACGTAGTCCGCGAACGGTCCGATCTCGTAGAACTCGCTGTCGAGTGCGTAGCCGAGTTGGCGTGACTCGGTCTTGACGAGCAGACTCACGAACTTCGACAGGTAGTTGCGCGTCGCCTCGAAGTCCTGCTGCGTCATGCCTTCGCGGCACAGCTTCTCGAGTTCGTAGAGCGCGCCCTTGAACGCGAACGGCGCGTTCTCCGGCGGCACCGGTCGCAGCCAGATCTGGAAGATCTGCTGCTGGCGCGCGACGTTGGGCGGCGGGTGGAACTGACTGCCACCGTTCGGGAAGTACTCGATGTAGGCGTAGTCCCCGTAGTTGAGACCGCGCAACTCGCGCAGACGTTGGTAGAGATGCGAGTTCTCCGAGCGGTGCTCGCCGAGGTAGGAGCGGACGAGCCAGAGCGCGGGCCAATCGGGATGGCCACGGGTCACGTCGATCGGGAAGCCGATGTGCATGCCGGTCGCGAGCGCCTGCTTCTGCACGATCGTCATCTGGTTGCGGTCCAGCCGGACGGGCTCCGGCAGATCGAGCTCGCGGTGGGCGGACGCCGGCTTGGCGGTCACCGCCGGACCCTCGAAGTCCGCACGAATCCGTCGCGCGGCGCCGCGCGAGAAGCCACCGGCCATGCCGATCGTCAGCCGATCCGGCGTGTAGAACTGGCGATGGAACGCGCGCACGTCGTCGAGCGTGATCGCGTCCAGGCCGTCGAGTGTTCCGTAGTTCGTGTGTCCGTAGGGATGGCCCGCGTAGATCTCGGCGTAGAGCACCTCCTTGCCGAGTTCCTCGTCGTCGGTCCGCCGCAGCACGGTCTCGATCTGCGTCCGCACGTCGGACTTCACGCGCTCGAAGTCCTCGTCGCGGAAGCCCGGCTCGAGCAGCGCTTCGCGGAACAGGGCGTAGAAGTCGTCGTACTTCTCCCGATGCACGGTGCCCGAGAACACCGTCATCTCCTTGTCGACGCGGGAACCGATGCCGGCGGCCATCGGGTAGAGGTCGTCGATCACGGTCTCGAACGGGCGCTTCGCGGTTCCGCCGTTCGCGATCATCATCGCGGTCAGGTAGGCGAGA
>JAGQQZ010000691.1 GCA_020425915.1 Planctomycetota bacterium
CGAGGAGATCGTCGCGACGGCGACGACGGCGCCGAGCGGCGCGAACAAGCAGCCTTGGCGCTTCGTCTGTGTCCAGGATCTCGACACCAAGCGGAAGATCCGCGCCGCGGCCGAGCGCGAGGAGCGTGAGCTCTACGCGCACCGGGCCAACGCCGAGTGGCTCGCCGATCTCGAGCCGCTCGGCACGGACGCGAACAAGGAGTTCCTCGAGGTCGCGCCCTGGCTGATCGTCGTCTTCAAGCTGCTACGCGCCGACGGCGGCGGCCAGCACTACTATCCGACCGAGTCGGTCGGGATCGCGTCGGGCATGTTGCTCGCCGCCGCGCAACAAGCGGGGCTCGCGACGCTGACCCACACGCCGAGCCCGATGGGCTTCCTGCGCGAGGTGCTCGGGCGGCCCGAGCACGAGCGGCCGTTCCTCCTGATCCCGCTCGGGTACCCTGCCGAGGGGTGCGAGGTGCCGCAGGTCGCGTCGCAGCGCAAGCCGCTCGACGAGGTCATGATCGTCGTGTGACCGGACGGTGCTTCAGCCGCGCTCGGTCGACTGCCGCGCGGCCCATTGGGACCAGTCCTTCGGCTCCGGACCGGGGTCGCTGTCGCACAGGAGTTCGAGCGCCCGGCGGTACGAGCGGATCAGCTGCAAGCGTCGCGTGGTCACCGAGAACAACGTCGCGTCGAGCACCACGCCGTCCTGGACGACGTCGATCTTCGGATCGGCGATGAAGGCGGCCTGCGCGACCTCGACGTCGAAGTCGCGGACGTAGGACGTCTGCCGCGTGACGGCGATGTAGCCGCGCGTCGCCCCGCCGGGGAGGGCACTGGCTCCTGCGGCGATCCCGGCGTGGACGAGGACGGGGATCGCAGCGTGGTGACCGAGGTTGGCGAACGCCTCAGCGGTACGCGTGCGGATCGACAGCTGGTTGGCGAGCAGGCCGGGCGACAAGTAGCCGATCGACTCCTCGGGATCGACCGTCGCGGCCCGCGTGCGCATCGCGTCACGCCGGACGTTGGCATTCGCGTCGACGATTGCCGTGCGCAGCACGAATCGCGTGTCGTCGGCGTCACCCCGGCGGGCGAGCGCGCGCAGGGCCGCGAGCCGGCGGGATGCGCTGCCAGCGCTGCGAGCTTGCTTGCGGAGCTCGGCGCGGCCGTCCTCGAGGCCGGCGAGCACACACTCGATGGCGCGAACCTTCTCGTCGCGTTCCGCGCCGACGAGGGCGAGCAGCGCGCGGACGCGGACCGGCGGGTTGGCCTGACGCTTCGACGCCGACAGGAGTTCGGGCTCCAGGCTGCCGAGGAACCGGTCGAGTCGTAGCGCCGCGGCGTCGCCCTTTACCTCGACAGCGAGCGCGTCGCGCAGGTGGCGCCACATTCGCACCTCGAGTCCGAATCGTTTCGCCAACGAGGCCAGCTCGAGCGCCGCGTGCGGCTCGTCGCCGAAGCGCTGGGCGACCCGATCCAACTCGGCGAGCAGTTCATCGCGCGTGCGCTCGCGCACGATCCGATCGCGCGCCACGGTGACCGAGCCGTCGAGCGTGGCGACGCGGACCGAGTCGCCGATCCGCTCGACCTCCCCGACGAGGACGGTGCCGTCGTCGAGCCGGATCTCCTGGGCCAGGAGGCCGGCGATCGTCAGGGGCAGGGCGAGCAGCGCGTGGGTGGGTTTCATCGAGGCTCCTCCGGGCGCGCCGGGAGTTGGCACGCGGTTTGTATCGTATCCGGGCGTGATCCCCGTCGGGGCGACGCCCGGCCGAATGCGGTAGCGTCGCAGCGATGGGCCGTTACGCTCGATACCAAGGAATCCGACCCGACATGAAGCGCGCCCTCCCGACGTTCGCCCTCGCGATCCTCGCGTCCGCCACGAGCGGCCTCTCGCAGGCCGTTGCCGACGAAACCGAAGTCAAGACCGTCCACGACCTCGTGGCGAAGATCCAGGCCCGCGAGGGGGCCGTGAAGTCCGTTCGGCTCGCCATGACCACGACCGGCGAGTTTCCCGGCGGCGCGACCTTTCGCACCGAGGGGACGCTCCGTGTCCTCGATGCGACACACTTCCATTCCAAGCTCGAGGCGAGTTTCGGCGACGAGATGACGAGCGAGTCGGAGACCGTCAAGACGCCGGACGGAGTCTGGATGCGCGAGCGCGATCCGGCCCAGGGCGAGGTGTTCGTGCGCATGGACAAGGACCTCATGGCCGATCTCGAGTCTGCGAGTCGCGCGCTCGGCGATGGGTCGCCGGCGATCGCGCCCGGCGTCGACCAGGCCGCCGGTCCGCTCGGCAGCAAGATGCTCGAGGACCTGGACGCACAGTTCGCGCTGAAGGTCGAAGGCCCGCGAGTCGTCGATGGCCAGGAGGTCTGGACGGTCGACGGCGATCGTCGGGCCGGCGGCGACACCGTGGACGACGAATTCGGACCGGCGGAGCGCGTCGCGGTCCTCGTGCGTCGGTCGGATTGTGCGCTGATCCGGATGACGACGTTCTCGAGCGGCAAGCCGCTCGTCGACGTGAAGGTGACCTCGATCGAACTCGACGTCCCGATGGAGCCCGCGTCGTTCGAACTCGCGGTCCCGAAGCGTGCGCGCGTGGTCGACGTCATGGACCATCCGCCCGCGCGTGCGCAGATCGAGCGGATCTTCGCGGAGGCGAAAGCGAAGGGTTGGAAGCGCGGTGGCGACGAGAAGGTCGACGACGGCGGGAAGTGACGCTTGGCGTGTGGTGCTCCGGCGAATGACCCGGTAGCCTGCCGCACGTGTCCCAGCCAACGGTCGTCGTCACAGGTGCTGCCGGGTTCATCGGCGCGAGATTCGTCGAGTCGTGCAACCGACGCCGGATCCCCGTCGTGTCGGTGGACGATCCGGAGTTCTTCGCGAGCCGTCCCGAGCATCGCGGCCTCGACTTCGGCGACGTGGTCGCGCCGGCTGACATCGCGGGCTGGCTCGGCTCGGCCGTGCCTCCGCGCGGTATCGTCCATCTCGGTGCGTGCACGGACACGACCGAACTCGACGTCGACTACCTGAACCGCGTCAATCTCGAGGCGTCGCAGGTGCTCTGGAATTACGGCGCCGCCCACGACGTGCCGCTGGTCTATGCGAGCAGCGCCGCGACCTACGGTGGAGGTGAGCTGGGCTACGACGACGACCCGGCGAAGTTCGGCGAGCTCCGACCGCTCAACCCGTACGGCGACTCGAAGCTCCAGTTCGACGTCTGGGCGCTCGAGCGGCACGCCGCGGGCGACCATCCGCCGGCTTGGAGCGGGTTCAAGTTCTTCAACGTCTACGGGTTCGGCGAGCGTCACAAGGGCCGCATGGCCAGCGTCGTGCTGCAGGCGTTCGACCAGATCCGGGCGAGCGGCAGCGTGAAGTTGTTCCGCAGCCACCGGGACGGAATCGCGGACGGCGAGCAGAAGCGGGATTTCATCCACGTCGACGACGTCGTCGACGTGTTGTGGTTCGCACTCGAGAAGCCGATCGAGTCGGGTGTGTTCAACCTCGGTACGGGTCGGGCCCGGACCTTCCTCGATCTGGTCCGAGCCGTGTTCGCCGCGCTCGACGTGCCCGAGGACGTCGTGTTCATCGACACGCCCGAGGACATTCGCGAGCGCTACCAGTACTTCACCGAGGCGACCATGGATCGGCTCCGGGCGCAGGGTTACTCGAAGCCGTTCACCTCGCTCGAGGACGGTGTCCGCGCGTACGTCGGTCGCTTGCTCGAGGCCGCTCAGTCGTAGATCCGGAACTTCGCGCGGCGTTGCTCGAACGCCTCGAGTTCCGCGGGCCAGCCGGCCATCACCTTCTCGGCGGGGAGCCCCTCGCGTAGCGCCTCGAACGTCGCTCGGTCGCAGAGCAGTCGTGGAATCCGGGTCGAGTCCCACTCGTCGGGGTGCAGGTCGCGCAGTGCGCACGCGATGCGGATGCCCAGCGCGACGGGGCGCAGCACCGCCCGGTCCGTGATCGAGATCTGCACTCCGCGACACGGTACTCCCGCGAACTTGCTCGAGTCCGGGGCGAACTCGATCGGCGTGAACGTCGCACCCGAGACCTCTCGGTTGAGGCGCCGGGCGAGCGATTGCGCGTCGAGCCATGGAGCGCCGATCCGCTCGAACGGTGTGTCGGTGCCGCGTCCGACCGACAGGTTGGTGGTCTCCAGCAGGCCGACGCCCGGGTAGAGGATCGCCTGGTCGAGGCAGCGGATGTTCGGCGACGGGTCGATCCAGGTCAGACCGGTGCGGTCGAAGGTCGTCGCGCGGCTCCACCCTTCGCAGCGCACGACCTCGAGTTCGAGTTCGAGTCGGAGTTCGGCGCGCAGCATCCTGGCGAGTTCGCCGACGGTCATGCCGTGGCGGACCGGCAGCGTGTGGCAGCCGACGAAGCTCTGCGAGCCCTCGTCGAGCACGGGACCCGATATCCAATCGGCCCCGATCGGGTTCGGTCGATCGAGCACGACGAACCGGACGCCGTGTTCCGCCGCGGCTACCATCGCACCCTTCATCGTCGAGATGTACGTGTAGAAGCGCGTGCCGATGTCCTGGATGTCGAATACCAACGCATCGAGTCCGGTGAGCATCTCGGCCGTCGGAACTCGCGTCTTCCCGTACAGACTGTGGATCACGAGCCCGGTCCCGCCGTGCGCGGCGTCCTCGACGATCGCCTGGTCGAGCTTGCCGGCGAATCCGTGCTCCGGGCTGAACAGGGCGACCAGGTCGCATGCGTCGGTCGAGGCGAACGCGTCGACCGTCGAGCGGCCGTCGTTCGTGCGGCCGGTGTGGTTGGTGATCAGGCCGACGCGCATGCCGCGCAGGATGGCGAAACCGTCGCGCTCGAGTCGGTCGACCCCGGTCAGTACCTGGGCGGGCGTCGTGACGGCCAGCGCGAGGAGGAGAGCGGACACGTTTCGAATCATGACCAACGTTTTCGAAGCCAGAGGTGCGCGAGCATGCCACTCGAGAACGATGCCGTCGAGCCGATCAGGACGAACCATGGCCACGCGATACCGCCGCTCCACGCGGCGCACGACGTCGCCGTCAAGCCGATCGCGATCCCGAACAGCGCCGCATTCCGGTCGCTCGACCAACGTCCCAGCGCGAACACGCCGAGGATGATGCCGAGTGCGTAGCTCTGGATCGCCAGTGCGAGCCCGATGATGCTGTCGTCGAGGCGTTGAAGCATCGGCCCGGCGATGCCGACCGAGATCTGGGCGATGCCGAACCCGATCGTCGCCAACTTCGCGAGCCGCAGCCGCATCTCGTCCTCCCGCGCCGGGAGTAGGTCGTGGACGAGCGCGGTCGCCGTGGAGTTCAGCGAACTCGACAGCGTCGACATCGCCGCCGAGAACACGGCGCCGAGCACGATCCCGAGAACTCCGGCGGGGAGTTCGTCGACGATGAAGGACGCGAACACCTCGTCGGATCGAGCGAAGGGACGGTCCGGTGGGTGTTGTGCGTAGAACGCGTAGAGCGCGGTTCCGATGACGAGGAAGAACGCGAACTGGAGGAACACCGCAGGCCCGCTGAGCGCGAGCGCGAGGCGCGCTTGGTGTTCGCTACGCGCGCAGAGGTAGCGCTGCACCATCAGCTGATCGACACCGTGCGTGCCGAACGCGACGACGAAACCGCCGATCATCCCGGCCCAGAACTGGTACGGCTGCGCGAGGTCGAATCCGAAGTCGAACACCCGCAGCTTCCCGTCGGCCCGAGCCGTGTCGACGATGGCGTCCAGGCCGCCGTCGACGGCTTGGATCATCAGCACGAGCGCGATCGCGGCGCCGCCGAGGTAGACCACGAGTTGCACGGCGTCGGTCCACACGACGGCGCGGATCCCGCCGACGAGCGTGTACGCGATCGTCGCGATCCCGAGCAGGACGACCGAGGTCGTCAGGTCGAGGCCGGCGACATGCTGCAGCACGATGGCACCGAGGAACAGCCGGAGCCCGTCGCCGAGTGTGCGGGTGACGAGGAACAGCAGGCTCGTCACTCGTCGCACGTCGGGTCCGAACCGTTCGTGGAGCACCTCGTAGGCGGTGAAGAACTTGCCGCGGAAGAACCTCGGAAGCAGCAGGAAGCTGACCGCCAGGCGACCCGCGATGTATCCGAGCGGGAGCTGGAGGAACGTGAGGTCGCCCTGCCACGCGACGCCCGGGACGCTGAGGAACGTCACCGTGCTGGTCTCGGTTGCGACGATCGACAGCAGTAGCGCCCACCATGGGAGGTCGCGCCCGCCGACCATGAAGTCCTCGGCCGAGCGGTTGCGTCGACCGTTCCAGATGCCGAACGCGACGACGGCGCCGACGTAGGTGGCGAGGATCGTCGCGTCGAGAGGGCCGAGGTTCACCGGGGCAGCGTCGCGGCAGCGACCCGTGAGGGCAAGCGTGGCTTGCTCGCGATAGAGTCCGGACTCCATGACCGATGCCGAACTGCCAACGACCGAACGAGCGCTCGGCGAGTCCGCGCACCTCGACCGCATGACGGCGAGCGAGATCGTCGACTTGATGATTCGTGAGGATCGGCGCGTCGTCGACGCGGTTCACGCCGCACGGGTGGCGATCGCGCGCGCGGTGGAACTCGTCGCCGATCGGCTCGAGTGCGGCGGCCGTCTGTTCTACGTCGGCGCTGGGACGTCCGGTCGGCTCGGCGTCCTCGATGCGTCCGAGTGTCCCCCGACGTTCGGGACGGCTCCGGATCTCGTGGTCGGGATCATCGCCGGAGGCGATGCGGCGTTGCGCGTCGCGATCGAAGGCGCCGAGGACGACCGGGATGCCGGGCGAGCCGACCTGCGGGCCGCCGGGTTCGGCGCCGAGGATGCGGTCGTCGGAGTCACCGCGAGCGGCACGGCTCCTTACGTCCTCGGGGCGATCGAGTTCGCACGGGTGGTCGGCGGACTGACGATCGGGTTGTGCTGCAACGCCGGTGCGTCGCTGTCGGCCGGCGTGGAGCTTCCGATCGAGGTCGTCGTCGGGCCGGAGGTCCTGAGCGGTTCGACGCGCCTCAAGGCTGGTACCGCGACGAAGCTCGTGCTCAACATGCTGAGCACGGGGGTCATGGTCCGACTCGGCAAGTGCTTCGGCAACGCCATGGTCGACCTGCAGGCCAGCAACGCGAAGCTTCGACGACGCGCCGAGCGGATCGTGCGGGACGCGACCGGTCTCGATGCGGTCGCAGCCGCCGAATTGCTCGCGGCGTGCGACGGTGAGGTCAAGACTTCGATCGTCGCGGCGCGGTCCGGAGTCGGCGCGGACGAGGCGCGCGGGCGGTTGCGGGCCTCGAACGGTCGCGTCCGCGGGGCCATCGAGAGTTGAGGGTCGGCTCGCCGCTGGTGTAAAGGATGAGCATGAATGTCACGGTGCGTTGCTTCGCGATGGTCCGCGACCTGTTCGGTGCAGGCGAATTCGAGGTCGAGCTGCCGGACGGCGCCACGCTCGAGGTGTTGCGGACGAAACTGGCGGAGCGGGCCCCGGATCTGTTGCGGCTGCCGCTCGCGCACGCCGTCAACCAGGAATACTGCCGGACCGATCGCAGGCTCGTGGACGGCGACGAAGTGGCATTCATCCCGCCGATCAGCGGGGGAGGCGAATCGGTCAGCCAGTTCGAGTTCGTTCGCGAGCCGATCGACGCGCGTGCGCTCGAGCACCAGGTGCGGACCGACCACGACGGTGCCGTCGTGACGTTCGCTGGCGTGACCCGCGATCACAACGAAGGTGAGACCGTGCGCGGTCTCAGCTACGAGGCCTACGAGGAGATGGCCCATCGGGTCGTCGGCCGGATCATGGAAGACGCGCGGGCGCAGTTCGACGTCGGGCGGATTCGTGTCACGCACCGACTCGGCGACGTCCCGATCGGCGAGGCATCGATCGTCGTGGTCGTCGCATCGGCTCATCGCGGTCCCGCGTTCGAGGGCTGCCGGTTCGTCATGGATCGAATCAAGGCCGAGGCGCCGATCTTCAAGCGCGAGTGGCTCGAGGGGCCTGACGGCGAGAGTCGCTGGGTCGGCGACCTGCCGCAGGTCTGAGCCGACGCTGGAGTCGCGAGCGTGCGTCGGTACAACTCGGAACACCTTGCGTCGCCAGCCGACGGTCGGCCGGGACGCTCGCATCGCATTCGCGCGCGATTCACCGAATCGCTCCTTCCCGCACACCTCGTCCGGCCTCGCGCCGATCCGGGTCCCTCCCGAACCACATGAAGATCTCGATCCAATCCTCGACCCAAGGCCGTTCCCGACCCGAGCTGTTGATCGGGTTCGCGCACGACGGCGCGGCCCCCGACCTGGGCAAGGACCTCGTCGATGCCGTGAAGGTCGCCAAGGCGACCGGCGATCTCGCGACCGACCTGCGCAAGACGAGCCTGTTCCATCCGTCGGGTCGCGCGGCTCCGAAACGCATCGGTTTCGTCGGCATGGGGGATCGCAAGGTCTGCGACACCGAGAGGCTGCGCCGCGGCGCGGCGGTCGCGCAGCAGCACGCCGAGGGATGTGGAGTCGGCGCCTTCGTGCTGAAGGTCGGCGCCGGTGATCACCAAGGCGTCGATGCCGCGGCCGCGGGCCAGGCGATCGCGGAAGGTCTCGTGCTGGGTGCCTACCGGTACGAGCCACCGCGCAAGGACAAGGCCAAGCCGAGAAAGGCTCAGCGCGCCGCGGTCGAATACACCGGGCCGAAAGCCGCCGCGTTCCGGCAGGGGTTCGCGCTCGGCAAGATCACGGCTGAGTCGACCGTCTTCGCCCGGGACATCGAGAACCGCCCAGGGAACATCGTCACACCGACGTACTTCAGCAAGGAGTCGCGCAAGCTCGCGGGACCGAACCTTCGCGTGAAGATCCTGGACGAGAAGGAGATGGAGCGGCTCGGCATGGGGGCGTTCCTCGGCGTCTCGCGCGGAAGTGCCGAACCGGCCAAGCTCTGCATCCTCGACTACAACCCGCGCGGCGCGAAGCAGACGGTCTGCATCGTCGGCAAGGGGCTGACGTTCGACACGGGTGGCATCAGCATCAAGCCGTCGGCGAAGATGGACGAGATGCGATACGACATGTGTGGCGGCGGCGCGGTGATCGGGCTGTTCCACGCGATCGCGCACGGTGGCCTCAAGGGCGCGGCGGGCAAGACCCGCGTCGTCGGCTTGATCGCCGCGGCGGAGAACATGCCCGACGGCAAGGCGCAGAAGCCGGGCGACGTCGTCACGGCGATGGACGGCACGACGATCGAGGTCCTGAACACCGATGCCGAGGGTCGGCTCGTGCTCGCCGACGCGCTCGCCTACGCACGCAAGACCTACAAGCCGGGCAAGATGGTCGATCTCGCGACCCTGACGGGCGCGGTCGTCGTCGCGCTCGGCCACGAGATGGCCGGGATCATGGGGACCGACGACTCGCTCCGCGACGAACTCGTGGCGGCCGGCAAGGCGGCCGACGAACCGCTGTGGCCGTTGCCGTTGTGGGATTGCCACCGGGAACACACCAAGAGCAAGTTCGCCGACGTCGCGAACATCAACGGTGCCGGCCAGGGTGCGGGGAGCACGAACGGCGGTGCGTTCCTCTCGTACTTCGTCGGCGACACGCCCTGGTGTCACATCGACATCGCTGGTGC
>JAGQQZ010000692.1 GCA_020425915.1 Planctomycetota bacterium
CCACGTCTTGCCTTTGAGCCAGAGCGTTCGCGAGCCGATCAGGCCGCGCGGAACCGGACTACTGGAACTCGACGATCACGCCACGCGAGCCGAACACGAGTCCGCTCGTGCTCGTCGTGCCCGCCGCGTAGACGTACATGCAGTCCAGTGAGTCGACCGAACCCGGAATCGTGTACTCGACGATGTTGCTGACGATGAACGGCAGCGACGGCTGGCCGAGGTCGACCGAGAGCAGCTGGCTCGCGATCTGAGCCCCCTCGAGACCTGGATCGTACGGAACGTCGATGACGATCTCGGGAACCGAACCACTCGGCGCGGTCGAACCCACTCCGATCGAGAAGATCAGCAAGTGGAGGAAGTCGGCGCACAGCAGTCCTGCGGTGTCGACCGGCGGGTTGACGCCGATGTCGAGCGCAACCGGTTGTTCCGCGCCGCCGTAGTCACCGGAGTAGATCAGGCGCTGGCCGAACGACGGATGGCTGGGGCCGTAGTTGAACACCGACGCGCGGAGTTCGAACGGTTGGACCTGCGAGGTCTCGGTGCACCCGGGCGAGGTCGACACGGCTTCCTCGTAGCCGAACGGCGTGGTCGCGTTGTGACGGTCGAGGTACACGGTCCCGGGAGCGGACGAGTTGGACGCGCGAATCTCCCAGACCAGGTCGTCGGTGCCGTTGTAGTTGAACGGCGTGTCGAGCGTGATGACGAAGTCGAACGCTGCGGGTCCTGCCTGCAGAGCGGTCCAGTCGGGCAGCGTCACCTGTTGCGTCGCGAACACGACCGTCGGTGCACTCAAGTAGTTCGCGTCGAACTCGGCACCGGCCGTCGCGAGGTTGCCGTGACCCATGCGCACTTCGAGGTCGAACGTGCGCGTGACCGCCGATGCGGCAGCGCGATCACCGTCGCGCCGGAACGCGATCTGGCTGATCGTGCGCGGGCCGAGCGCCGTCAGTCCGCCATCGATCTGTTGGAACCGTCGGTCGGTCGCTCCGAACAGCACGGTCTGCGCAGCATTGCCCTCGACGGTGTCGAAACCGATCGGGGACGTGAACGCCTGCGCGGTGAGCGAACTCGCGAGGCACGGGAGGACGAGCAAGAGGGGCGACTTCATGGCGGAGGGTCCCCAACTGAACCATGCGGGCAGCCATCCGTCCACCCGCTGCTCGGGCTACGCGGCCTTTCCGATTTCGCGATTCGCCCCACCGTGTCGGCGGATGGCGTGCCCGAAAAAGTAGTTCACGACCGGCAGTCCCAAGATGAGACCCCACACGCCGAACAGCTTCCCGCCGATGGTCAGGACGATCAGCACCAGGACCGCGTTCATGTGCAGGTGGTGCCCGAAGATCTTCGGGTTGAGGAAGTAGGCCTCGACGAAGTGGACGACCAGGATCATCGCGATCGCGATGAGCATGAGCTCCACCCCGCCGTCCGGGGTCGACAGCGCCTCGAGTGCGATCGGGATCGAGCTCAGGAACACCCCGGCGACCGGGATGAAGCTGCAGAAGAACACGATCGACGAGAAGAAGACCATGTTCGCCGTCAGCCCGAGGAGGTAGAGCCCGAACGCGGTCAGCGCGGTGTTGGTGATCGCGATGAACAGCTGGGCCTCGAGCGCGCGCCCGAGCATCTTGCCGAAGTCGTGGATGTTCCCCGCGACCTCCTCGTAGATGAACCGCAGCTTCGTGTCGGCGAGCCCCTGGACCGCGCGGCGGAGCTTGGGCAGGTCGAGGACGATCAGGAAGGAGAACAGGAGCGAGAGCAGGAACGCCGAGCCGATGTTGAGGATCGGTCCGGCGATGCTCTGCATCGTCTCGATCGTCTTCGCGATGTTCGCCTTGGGCAACTTCGGATCCGTCCGGAGGGACTTCATGAGGGTCCACTGATCCGTCAGCCAGCGGGCGTCGATTCGCGTCCCCGACGACGACTCGTACTCCGCATCACGGATCGCGGTCGCGAGCTTCTCGATGACGTCGCCCGGCGCCGACTCCCCGCGGCCATTGGCGAACGCGAGGAACTCGGCCCACGTGATCTCGGCGGTCGACACGAGTTCGCCGACCCCGCCCGGGAAGTCCGCGAGCTCCTCGAGCAGGTCCGGCTCCTCCGGCTTCTGGTTCGCCGGTGAAGCCTCCGACTCGTCCTCCTCGCTCACCAGTCCGAGCAGGTCGTTCAGGTAGTCCCGCGCCTTGATGCTCGGCGGGACGAGGTTCCGGAACGTCTCGTTCTCACGCCAGACGTCGAGTTGGTCGTCGATCTTCGACAGGTACGTCGGGTAGTTGTCGCCGAGTTTCGACGCCTGGTCCTTGAAGTGCGGCGCCAGGAACACGCCGATCGTGATCAGCGTGCCGAGGAACACCGCGGACACGAGGATCACTCGGACCGCGCGCCGGCGGATGCGGTGCTCCAGTCCCTGGACGCCGTGCTCGAGGATGTAGGCGAACACGAACGTCAGGAAGACGAGCAGGAAGAACGGGCGCAGGATGTAGAGGATCGAGAACAGCAATCCCCACACGAACAGACGGCTCCCGAGGCCGAAGATGCGTTCCCAGGGCTGGGGGAGTCTGCTGGTTTTCTCGACTTCCGCGCTCACGAGGGAAGTTCTAGGTGCCACTCGTGCGGCAGGCAATCGAGCGTCGCGAATTGTCGGTCGTATCGCCGCTCAGCGGCGCGCGAGCCAGGCCTCGACGTCGCGGCGCAGGGACTCCAGGTCGCGCGCGACGAACCACCGGTCTCGCGACCGAGTCGTCTCGCACGGCAGCTCGGCCATCACTTCGCAGTCGATCGGCATCGTGCGCGGCTCCGACCCGAACCTGCGGAGCTCGCCCGGCGAGGTCAGCAACGTCGCTCCGATCGCCCTTGGCGTGCCGTCGAACTCGACCGCGCCGTGTTCGAGCACGCACGAGAAGACGCGGCGAATCGCGAGCAGTCCGCGCCGGTCGGCGTTGCGTGCCGCGACGCCGAAGCGGCGATACAGGTCGCCGAGCTCAGGGTGCAGCAGCGCCGGGCCCTGCCCGAGCAGGGCGTGGACGAGGTCCGACTCGTCGGGCTCCGACAGCTGCGTCGGGTGTCGCAATCGGAGCGACACGAGCAGTCGCCCTTCGCTGAGCGCCGTCAGCAGCGCGCGAGGCTTGGGTGGACCGACGACCGGCTCGATCCGGAAGCTCGAATCGGCGGCGAGTTTGGCGCTGACGGCCGCGAGCGGCGGCAAGCCGTCCACGCCCGTCCCGAGTTCGCGTGCGTAATGGCGGATCTCCGGGTGTGCGAGGTGGCCGTGCAACGTGCGGAGCGTCGCGCAGAGGTCGTTCCAGAGCGCCTGCTCGGCTTCGTGGTAGCCGATCGGCTCGATCGGTCGACCGGGGTGGAATCCTGCGGCGATCGCGTCCAGCTCGGCACGGCGGGCCTGATAGTCGGCGTCGTTGCGGACGTCGAGATCGTGGCTCGGGGTCGTGCCGCGCTGCGGTGTCGTCGGTTCCATCTTGCGGGCGCCTCCGAGGTCCGTATCGGAGGCTGGCCCGCGAGAGTGTGCGCGGCGCGCGAAGCTACGGTGACACCGAACGTTCTCGGTGTCCGATGCGACGCCCGATCAGTAGGTCTCGGCGCCGATCGTCCAGCGCAGCGGCGCGGACAGGATCACGCCGAGCGCGTTCGCTCCGATGTCGATCCCGGCGGCCTGCGCGAACACGCGGATCCCGGGGAACGGCACCGAACCGATGTGGATGCCGAACTCGGCTTCGCCGGCGACCGTCGGTTGGCACGCGAACGAACCGAGGTTGACGTTGACCGCCAGGTCACAGCCAGGCGCACCGACGATCGTGAGATCGAGCGGAGCCGGAGGCGCCGTCACCCCCAGCAGGACCGCGCAGGGACCCGCGGGCACGTTCGCCACGTCGACCGTGACCTGCGATCCGACGCGGGGCAGTTCGCCCTCGCGCGGGAGGAGTTGGAGCGGCTGACCGCTCGTGCCGGGGCAGTTCGGCGAGCCGGGCAGGATGTCCTGCGTCGACAGGATCGTCACGTCGACGGTGAGGCGGTAGTCGCCCGCTGCGTTGCGCTGGTGGTCGGAGACCTCGACCGAGTAGGTCCCGGGCTCGAGCACCTGCTCGATCATGGCCTGCGAACCGGATCCACCGTTGTCGTCGGACGACAGTTCGACGCAGCCCGCGTCGTAGAGCCAGAGCTTCGGGTCGGTGCAAGCCGCCCCGGTCGTCGAGGTGTCCGCGTGGGTTTCGATCGTCACGCGCGCGCGTCGGTTCAGCGTGAACGTGTAGTAGTCGCTGTCACCGATCGACTGCAGCGTCTCGAAGTGCTCGGTGCCGCCGCTGGTCGATTCGGCCGAGGCGCACGCGTCGTTCGGCTCCGATTCGGTCGGCGCGGTCGAGTACGTCGGCGCCGGTGCCGGGTCCTCGCAGATGATGTCGAGCGCATAGTCACCGTTCGCGAAGCCGGGGATGTAAGGATCGACGAACGTGGCGACGGCGATGTAGTAGGTGCCAGCGACCGGCAGGTCGACGGAGACGAGCGAGTACTTCCCACCGCCGAAGTCGTCGTTGTAGCCGATGAAGAACCCGTTCGGGTCGTAGACCTCGAGCACCGTGTCCGACGTCGCGGTGCCACCGTTCTCCGTCGTCTTCGCGCCGCGCCGCGACGTCCAAGTCGTCAGTCGCTTCGGGCTCGTGATCGTGAACGACCAGAAGTCCTTGTCGGGCGATGCCGACTCGAGGTGGCCGTAGCACTGACCGTTCGGGCTCGCTGCCTCGGCGCCGAGGCTCGCGTCGTTGCCGGGCTCGTTGGACTCGAGTTGTCCCTGCGCGCCAACGGATGCGACGAGGGAGCTGCAGACGAGGATCGTCGGAAGGATGCGAGACATGCGGAGGACGGAGCGGTGTGGTTGGAGTGGGGCAGGGTAGGGTACCGCCCGTTGCGGGATTCGGCAATCGGTCCACGGTATCGGCCGGGACCGTCCGCCATCGGTTCTCCCCATGCCAAGGGAGCTTGGCCGATCCCGGTCAGCAGCAATCCGCCGGGCCGCAACAGTCCGATGCCGCGGTGGTCGCGTCGTAGTCCTGGCCCTTGGTCTGGCGCGCGTGTCGGCGCTGGTCGACCGCACAGTCGAACGGCTTCGCCTGCTCGAGCGGGATCTCGATCCGCGGCTCGATCGGCTCGAACATCCCCGCGTACGGTTCACGCTGCAGGAGTCGGAACGTCTTGTCGCAGACGGCCATCCGCTCACCGCGGTAGTAGGTGTGCCCGTCGTCGTCTCGGACCGCGGAGAACGGACCCTTGTAGACGACCGCCTGATCGCGCTCGAGGCAGATGCCGGCCTTGCCCTTGAACGCTTGGACCGTGATCGAACGGAACTCGATGCCGTTGACCGTCTGCCACGGCTCGGCGTCGCGCTTGACGATCTCGATGCCGTGGAAGCCGGCGTCGGCGAAAGCCTCGAGGAACAGGTCCTCGCGGTAGGCGCCGCTGATGCAGCCCGACCAGAGGTCGGCGTCCTGTTGCATCTCGAGCGGAATGTCCTCGTCGGAGACGATGTCGCTGATCGCGACGCGACCACCGTTCTTCACGACCCGGTAGATCTCCTCGAACATCCGTGCCTTGTGTTCGGGCCGGACGAGGTTCAGCACGCAGTTCGAGAGCACGACGTCGACCGAGTCGTCGGCGATCATCGGCGACTCCTCGCGTAGTCGTTCCTCCAGGAGTCGGAGCCCGACCCAGGCATCGGCGCTGTCGACCGGGTTCGCGGAGAGTTCGGCCGCGAGCACGTCGACGTCGAGCTTCAGGTCCTGGATCATCCCGCGGTGGAACGTGACGTTGTCGTAGCCGATGCGCTCGGCGATCGTCGCGTGGTGCTGGCGCGCGAGCGCGAGCATCTCGGTGTTCATGTCGACGCCGATGACGCGGCCGTTCGGTCCCGTGATCTGTGACGCGATCCAGCAGACCTTGCCGCCGCCCGAGCCGAGGTCGAGCACGACGTCTCCTTCGCGCACGTAGGCCGTCGGATCCCCGCAGCCGTAGTCGCGTTCGATGATCTCGTCCGGGAGGACCTTCAGGTGTCTGGGATCGAAGGTCACAGGGCAGCACAGCGCCGCTTCGCGGGCCTGTGCCCCTGCGGAGTAGCGCTTGACGACGGCGTCTTCGGGAGTGCTCGGAGCGTGGTTCGTGGTCATCGGTGGGCGGATGCTACGCGGGAACGGCGCGGCGTGCCCGGATTCCCCGGGGCGGGATGCGCCGGGGTGCAGCGTCGACGATGGGGAATTGTCGTCGACCGTTGCTCGGCGACACCTATACCAGCCTTCCATGAAGCTCCTCGTCGTCGACGTCGTCGGCTTGCGCCCGAAGGACCTCGCGCACGCTCCCAACATCCGGGCGCTCGCGGACCGGGGCTTCGCGGCGCCGCTCGACACGGTGTTCCCGGCCGTGACGTGCACGGTCCAGGCGACGTTGCTGACCGGGAAGCATGCGCGCGACCACGGCATCGTCGCGAACGGCTGGTACTTCCGCGACCTCGCGCAGATCTGGTTGTGGCGGCAGTCGAACCACCTGGTCCAGAGCGAGGAGGCGTACACCTCGGCGCACAAGCTCGATCCGTCGTTCACCTGCGCGAAGATGTTCTGGTGGTACAACATGTACGCACCGGTCTCGTGGTCCGTGACGCCGCGACCCGAGTACCACGCGGACGGGCTCAAGAAGCCGGGTCTCTACAGCGAGCCTCCGGCGCTCGGCGAGCGCCTGCAACGAGACCTCGGTCCGTTCTCGTTGTTCCAGTTCTGGGGCCCTGGTGCTGGGATCGCGTCTTCGAAGTGGATCGTCGACGCCTCGCTCCGGGTCATCGCCGAGCACGCTCCGACGCTCGCGCTCGTCTACGTGCCGCACCTCGACTACGACCACCAACGCTACGGGCCGGACGACCCGCGCTCACGGCAGGCGGTCGCCGACGTCGACCGCGAGGTCGGCCGCTTGATCGACGACGCGCGGGCGCGCGGTGCCGAGGTCATGGTGCTGTCGGAGTACGGCATCGAGGAAGCCACGCATCCGATCATGGTCAATCGGGTGCTGCACGAGCGCGGCCTGTTGCGCGTGCAGGAGACGAGTCACGGCCAGCTCCTCGATGCGGGAGCGTCGCGGGCGTTCGCGGTCGCGGACCACCAGTGCGCGCACGTCTACGTGCGGGACCGGCACGACGTGCCCGCGGTCGCCGGCCTGTTGCGAAGCCTGGACGGAGTCGCGCGGGTCCTCGACCGCGACGAGCAGATCGAACTCGGGATCGATCACGAGCGCAGCGGGGAACTCGTCTGTGTCGCCGCGAAGGGGGCGTGGTTCGCCTACCACTACTGGCTCGACGACGACCGGCGTCCGGACTTCGCGACGACGGTCGACATCCATCGGAAGCCCGGCTACGACCCGACCGAGCTGTTCCTCGATCCGAAGCTCCGCCTGCCGAAGCTCAAGATCGCCAAGACCCTCGCGAAGAAGCTGCTCGGGTTCCGCTACCTCATGGACGTGATCGGCACGGATCCGACGATCGTGCGCGGCACCCACGGTCGCTTGTTCGAGGACCACGACGCGGGGCCGGTGTTCGTGTCGTCGTCGACGACCGATGCTGCGGACCGCGTCGCGGCGATCTCGGTGCGCGATCGGATCCTCGCGGCGGTGTACGGGTCCTGATCCTCGACGCGTGGGACTACGGTACGCGCGCTGATGAAGTTCGCGCGGTGCACCGGTGACCCGATCGTTGACGGGGCGACGATCGGCTTCATTCGATGCATGTGATCGGAATGTGTTCGGCCTGGCGAAACCGGTTCCGAACGTGCCCGACTGCATTGATTGTCCTCGCGATCCGGAATCGTGAACATGGGGCTGCGCGACAGCGCTCCCATCGCGACCGCACTTCCAGTCCGTCAATCTTCAGAGGGAACCACGCAACATGATTCGCACTCTCGCTTGTTTCGCCGCAACTTCGACTCTCCTGCTCGCCCAGAATCCCCGTCCCTTCGCCTCGGTCGCACCGCCCGGATCGAGTCCGTCGGGCACCGCGATTGCGACGGACGGCGACCTGACCGCGATCGCTTGGAACGACTCCGTGATCGATCGAATCGTCGTGCAGACGTCCGATGGTCGAGGCCTCGAATGGAGTAGTCCGGTCGTCATCAGCGGGGCTACCAACTTCCCGGAGTTCAAGCTCGGTCGCGGCAGCATCGCGGTGGTCGGTTCCAGCATCTACGTCGCCTGGCGCGACGAACCCGTGGCGCCAGAGACCGTGTTCTTCAATTACTCCGACGATGGCGGCGCATCATGGGCAGGTGTGCAGGATCTCCGGTTCAATCCGCTGTTCCAGGTCAAGGACTGGTATCTGACCGCGACGGCGGGAACGCCGAACCGGGTCTACGTCGCCCTGCTCGAAAACGACGCGTATCCATCGTTCGGCTTCCTCGACACGGTGTCCGTGCTGGCGTCGTCGAACGGGGGAGCATCGTTCGTGCGGACTCGTTTCCCCGAGACGCTCGGCGCCGACGACGGTGCGTCGCTCGCGATCGCCTGCGAGGGCACGACGGCCGTCGTGTGCTACGCGGCGAAGCCGATCGGCGGAACCGATCACGAGCTCCGAACGCGGAGGACGACCAACTCCGGGGCGAGTTGGTCGAGCGAGCTCGTCGTGAGTACGAATCCGAAGGGCAATCTGCAAGACAGCCTGTCGGAGCGGTTGAGCATCGACATGTCGGGTTCCATCGTCTCGATTGCGTACCTCGAGCACCCGTTTGGCGGGATCTCGACGGGCAGGCAGTGGTTGCGAGCCGTGACGTCCACCGACGGAGGCGCGACGTTCTCGTCCGACCAGTTCGTCGGTTCCTACTCGATCGGCTCGGACTGCGACCGGCCGCGGGTCGTCGTCACGGGCAACGGAGACGTCGTCGTGGCCTGGGATGACGACCGCAACGGTTCGAACACGGTCTACACCGTGCACTCGTCGGATGGCGGAGCGACGTTCGGCGGTGACATCGCGCACGGAAGCGCGAGCTTCCGACCGATGCTGGCCGCGTCCGCCGGAGATGAAGTCGTGTTGACCTACTTCGATTCGACCCCTGGCGCGACCCTCGCGTGCTTCAGCAGCGACGGCGGGGCGAGCTTCGCAGCGCCGATCACGGTCGGCTCGGGAAGCACGTTGCAACCCGCGTACAACGATCTCTACGACAACGTGATCGTCGCAGCGACCGCCGTCGTCGGTGGATTCCGCGCGGCGACCGTCGACTCGATCGGCTGGGACGACATTTACGATCCGTCCGAGACGACGCTCGGATTCAGCTTCTACGGTTTCGCGTCCGACGACACGCACGCGCTCGTCGCGCTGTCGACCGGAACGGGACCGATCTCGCTCGGCCCGCGCACGATCGGTCTCGGGCCCGACCTCGGCCCGATCGGGCTGTTCGGGTTCGTCGCACCGTTGATCGATGGGGCGGGAACCACGGACCTGTTGCCCAACATCTTCGCCGGCGCGGGCCCGGGAATCGGACTCAGCGCGTATTACGTGGCGATCGGGTTGGGCCCGGCCGACTACTCGCGGATCACGGACGTCGGCTCGGTTTCGCTGTGAGGGCGAGCGTGCGCCCTCCGCCAGCGCCCGAACCGTACTCGTTGCGAATCCGCGCTGGCGATTGGGCGGACCGAGGCCGCCGGAGTGCGTCAGGGCACGTAGTGGCTCGTCGCCCCGCGGAACCGCACCGCTTCCCGCTCGTACGTCGCCACGCTCGTCGGCGATCCATCGCGCGGCGCGAAGTGGAAGTGCGCGACGTCGTCCCTACGATGCGCCGATCGAACTTCCCTTCGATCCACCTCGATGACGCGCGTCTTCTCAGGCATCCAACCGACCGGCGAGATCCACCTCGGCAACTATCTCGGCGCGTTGCGCAACTGGCAGAAGATGCAGCACGAGTGTGATGCCGTGTACTGCATCGTCGATCTGCACGCGTTGACGGTGCCGCAGGATCCGAAGGAGCTGCACGCTGCGACGCTGCGGATGGCGCAACTCCTGCTCGCGACCGGGATCGATCCCGAGAAGGCGACGATGTTCGTGCAGAGTCACGTGCGCGAGCACACCGAGGGTGGCTGGCTCATGGAGACGACGGTGTCGTTCGGCGAGCTGCGTCGGATGACGCAGTTCAAGGACAAGTCCGAGCGCGCCGACTTCATCTCGGCCGGGCTGTTCACCTACCCGGCGCTGCAGGCCGCCGACATCCTGCTGCACGATACCGAGGAAGTGCCGGTCGGTGAGGACCAGAAGCAGCACATCGAGATCACGCGGGACATCGCCGAGCGGTTCAACAGCCGCTACGGCGAGACGTTCGTGTTGCCGAAGGCCGTGATCCCGAAGACGGGTGCGCGGGTCATGGATCTGCAGAACCCCGAGAACAAGATGTCGAAGTCGGCCGAGTCGCCGCAGGGACTCGTCAAGCTGCTCGAGCCGTTGAAGTCGATCGAGAAGAAGTTCAAGCGCGCCGTCACCGACACCGAGACCGAGGTCCGCTACGACCCGGCCGCGAAACCGGGCGTCTCCAATCTGCTGTCGATCCTCGCGGCGGTCACCGACGGTGACCCGCACGAACTCGCGAAGGGCTACACGCAGTACGGCCCGCTCAAGACCGACACGGCCGAGGCGGTCGTCGAGGCCATCCGGCCGATCCAGGCACGCTACGAGGAACTCGCGAACGACCCGGCCGAGACCGCGCGTCTGCTCGGGCTCGGCGCCGACAAGGCCCGCGAAGTCGCGGCTCGCACGATCGCGCGCGCGAAGAAGAACCTCGGCCTGCTCGAGGGCTGACTCAGCGGCCGAAGTAGATGCGATCGAGGCCGACCGAATAGATCACGTCGACCAGTTCGGCGACGTCGCCGTAGGTCGCGCCGCGTTCCGGCAACACGGTGATGCTGCCCGTCCGCGCGACGCCGGTGCGCGGGTCGGTTTCGCGGAACTCGGGATCGGAGCGATACGCGTGAAGGATCTCTCGCACGCGGGCGATCGACTCGCACTCGGTCGGGCCGACGCACCAGTGCACGCGGTGGCCTTCGAGGACGTGGCGTGTGTTGCGGATCGCGAGCTTGGCGCCGGGTGCGTCGACGATGATGCGAACGCGGACGTCGGGACGCGGCTCGTACGGCGATGGGCTACCGCCTCGAAGCAGCGGGAGGTGGGCGGGGACCTTGGCTTCGAGCGTCCGGAACTCGAGGCACAGGAAGAAGATGATCAACAGGAACACGACGTCGATCATCGGGGTGTTGTCGGGCTGGGCGTCGAGCATGGCTCGGCTCGCGCGGCGTGATTGCATGGGGATGCTCTTGGAGGCGATGGGAGGATGCACGCTGCAACGATGCGACGATCGCCGGGGTTCATCCGGGAGCGTTCGGAGCGGTTGCGATCTCGGTCGCCTACCAGTCGATGCGGACGCCGGCCGTCACGATGCGGCCCAGCACGGCGCCCTCGGGGTGTTCCCGATGCGCGTCGTCGAAGGCGTTGAACACGCGCAGGAACACGTCGCCTGTTGCGCGGTCGTTGAGTTCGAACGCGTACGACACCGATCCGTTCACCGTCACGTAGCTGCCGATCGGGATGCCGAACAGCTCCGTGTGGTCGTAGTAGTTCGTCCACAGCATCGCGTCGAACCCGAAGCGCGAGAACGTGACGCCGGCGTTCGCGGTGTGCGGCGGCGCGAGCCGATTGCGCGAGTCGGTGGCCCGGTCCTTCCGGATCACTTTCGTCAGGTTCGCGAACACGGCCATCGAGTCGCTGAACACGTAGCGCCCTTCCACTTCGAATCCGTACGCGTCCTCGTCGTCCTGGTTCGCGGGGATCACGCGCGTCGGGTCTCCGGGGTCCGGCTCGAACGAGATCAGGTCGTCGACGCGGTTGAAGAAGCCGTTGACGCCGAGTTCGAGTTGGTGGTCGCTGCTGGTCTCGTCGGTCGGGATGATCGTGCCGGGCGCGATGCCGAGCAGCGTGCCCCAGGCGCCGGAGTAGCCGAGCTCGAACGACGTCAGCGACTCCGGATCGAGATCGGAGTTGCCACCGATCGTCAGCGTCCCTGGCACCCCGGGTACACCTTGGACCGGCATGTCGAACCACAGTTCTCGCAGGCTCGGGCTGCGGAACCCGCGGCCGGCGGAAGCGCGGAGGAAGTGGTCGTCGGTGCACTCCCACACGAGTGCGACGCGGGGCGAGAGACTCGATTCGATCTGCGAGTGGCCATCACCGCGCAGGCCGAGCGTCAGCGACAGCGACTCGGTCGGCCGCACCTCCTCCTGGGCGAACAGCCAACCCTGATCGACGCTGTGGCGACCGCCGGAGACGTCGAGGTCGTGGGTCTCGAACGTCGAGTGTCGATAGCCGAGGCCGATCGTCAGAAGGTGGATATCCTCGCGCCACGTCGATTGCAGGTCGATGTCGAACGTGTCGAGGTCGACTCCGAACGACGGATACAGACCCAGCGTCGTCGACTCGGAGTTGAAGCCCGACCAGGACGTCCGGGCTTCGAACGAGCGGACGTCCGGATCGCCGGCTCGATAGTGCGCCGATACGAACAGGTCGCGACTGCGACTGTGGACTCCCGAGGACGGAATCACGTCGAGGCTCGGCAACAGCAGGTCGAACTCCTGTTGCGCGAACCCGCCCGACAGCCCGAGGACGTGGTTCGGATCGTTGTCCAACTCGGTTTCGAACGCCGTCTCGAAGAACCCCTTGTTCTGGCCGCTGGTGGTCGACGGGTCGAACGGGTCGATGTCCTCCCATTGCGCCGTTGCCTTGATACCACTTCCCTCCGCGCGACCGACGACGGTGTTGCCGATGACCAGTGACCCGTGATTGCCCGCATGCGCGATCGTCGACACCGAGTCCTCCTCGTACTCGAGCGGCGACTTCGTCTCGATGCTCACGACCCCGTGCATCGCATTGGGTCCGTGGATGAAGGACCCGGGACCGCGAATCACCTCGATGCGTTTCACGTCCTCGAGCCGGACCGGGAGCTGGTCCCAGAGGACGTTGCCGAGGAACTGGTTGTAGACCTGGCGCCCGTCGACGAGTCCGAGCGTGCCCTGCAATGCCGTCGTCGAGTCGGCGTAGCCGCGGAACGCGACGCCGGATTCCGTCGACGAGATCCGCTGTACTTCGACGCCGGGCACGACGCGAAGCGCGTCGCTCAGGTGGCGTGCGCCGGACCGCGTGAGATCACGACCGCGCAGCACGGTCACGCTGGACGGCGCGCCCGGCACGGGTTGCTCGCGGCGCCGCGTCACCGATTCGCGCTTCGCGCTCGCGGCGGAGGTCTGTTCGCCCTCCCAGGCGACCTGCATCACCGGTCGTCGGGTGAGTCGTTCGACGCCGGGGCCGTCGTCGAGTCCGTCGGCGACGAAGTGCCGGAGGAGCTCGATGCAGAGCAGCGGCTCCTCGATCGGGACGCAGTGCATGCATTCGGAGATCAGGCGCAGTCGGGCGTCGGGGATCCGTTCCCGCAGCGCGTACCCGGATGCCGAGAGGATCGTCTCGTCACGTTCGCCCCAGATGATCAGGCACGGGACGTCGACGTTCTCGTAGTCGGAGGCGAGCTCCAACGCCGCCTCCCAGACGATCTGGCCGTCCGCGTCGCGCGGCACGGCGCGCGCGAGCATCGCCTGCATCGCACGGCGGCGCGCGGTGTCGATCAGGATCTCGTAGGTGCGGTCGAACTCCTCGACGGGCATTCGATCGGCATCCACGCCGCTGGAGTAGATCGCCTTGGCAGTCAGTCGGCGCAGTACCCCGGTCGCGGTGCCGAGGGCGAGTTTCAGATCTCGCAGCGTGGCCAGTTCGACGAACGTCGGATTGGTCTGTCCGATCGTGAAGTCGAACGGCGCGATCAGCACCGCACCGTCCACCCGGTCGAGCACGTCGGCGTACTCGGACCGGAGTTCGGCGTCGCCGAGCATGCGCAGGCCGACCGCGCCGCCGAGCGAATGGCACATCAACGTGATCGCGACGGGGTGTTCTCGCGATGCCAGCCGGGATCGCAGTGCTCCGAGCACGTGACGCGCCATCCAGGTGGGTGAGTACGCAGCGGGATCGGAGTCGGGGTCCGGGCAGTCACTGTCGCCGCAGCCCGGCAGGTCGATCGCCCAGACGTCGAAGTCGGTGCCGATGCCGCCGGTGACGTATCGCCAACAACGGTAGTCCGAGAGGACGCCGTGGATTGCGACGACGACGCGGTCGTGTTCGTCCGAACCGAACTCGTGGATCGCGAGTTCGATGCCCGCCCCGTCGGGCTTCGTGGGCACGAGGGTGACCCGCTTCGGCAGCTCGTCGCAGTCTCGACCCAGCTTGCTGAGGATCGGAATCTGGTGCTCGGGGCGCAGCTTCCGGTGCAGACTCGTGCAGGAGGCGAGTCCGAGTACGCAGAGCAGGAGCACCGCGACTCTGCGGAGCGGGAATCGCTCGATTCGACCGATCGACTCGAGCCCGAGCATTCGAACTCCTTGGGGCAGATCTCGACGAGGAGTACAAGACCGAGTTCGATTTGTACTGCATCGACTCTCGAATCCCATGCCCTATCGCTCGTGGTTGCCGACCGGTTTCGTTGCCGTCATCGCTGCGTTGTTCGCGGGGTGCCAGAGCGATGCGGCGTGGGTTCGCTCCGCGGTCTCGGATCGCGCACAGGAAATCGGGATCGTCGCGGTACCACATCGCGTCGCGCTGCTGGACGGCGGTCACGACGCGCTGCTCGTGCGTCTCCAGGAGATCCGTCGGGCCCGGCGGTCGATCAGCATCCAGACCTTCATCTGGAGCGACGATCCGGTCGGCCGCCTGGTCATGCACGAACTCGTGGAGGCCGCGCGACGGGGTGTCTCCGTGCGGGTCCTGGCGGATTCGATGTTCTCGTCGGCGAGCGCCGAGCGCGTGGCGGTCGTCGCCACGGCCGATCCGCGACTCGAGGTCCGTTGCTACAACCCTACCGCGAACTCGGTGGATCCGAGCCTGTTCCAGACGATCCGCGAGTTTGCCGTCGGGCCGGTCCGGATCAACCAGCGGATGCACGACAAGGTCCTCGTCGTCGACGAGAGGATCGCGGTCGTCGGTGGTCGCAACTACGCCGACGAGTACTTCGACGAGGATCCGGTCATGAATTTCGTCGACCGCGACATCGCGATCGAAGGGCCGGTCGTCGCGCGGATCGCATCGAGTTTCGAGGCGTTCTGGTCGAGTCCGGTGGCGGTTCCGCTGTCGTCGCTCTCCGACGTGCACGCATCGATCGAAAGTTCGGGAGACGTCGCTTGGCCCGATCCGGCAGAGCTCGGGATCGCGGAACTCGCCGCGCGTTGTGAGGAGTCCCTCGGCCGCGGTCGTCCGACCCCGCTCTGGTACGACGTGGAACGCGTCGCGTTCTGGCGCGATCAGCCGGGCAAGCCGCCGATCGAGCGGGATCCCCAGGCGACGGGACGCCGGCTCGCGGCCCTGATCGGATCCGCCGAGCGAGAGGCCGTCATCCAGACGCCCTACCTCGTGCTCTCGGATCGTGCGATCGCGGTGTTCCGTCGGCTCGCCAAGCACGAGGTGCCCGTCCGAATCTCGACGAACTCACTCGCGGCGACGGACAACTGGCCCTCGTACGCACACGCGCTGCGACAGCGGCGGTTGATGATGCGTGAGCTCGGGTTCGAGGTCCGCGAGTTCCAGCCGTATCCAGCGGACATCGAATCGTACGTCGACGACTACCGCGGACTCTGTGCGCGGGCCGACGACGAGCCACGACTCTGCTTGCACTCCAAGAGTCTCGTCGTCGACGATCGGGTCGCTGTCGTCGGCAGCTACAACATGGACCCGCGTTCGGGGAACTGGAACACGGAGGTCATGATCGCGGTCTGGGACCTCGAGTTCGCGGCCGAGCTCCACCGGAGCATCGCGCGGGGGCTCGAGCCTCGGAGCAGTTGGGTGCTCGCGGAGAAGCCGCAGCCGTTGCCGATCGCGCCGATCATGGAGCTGCTCGCGTGGGTCAACGACGCGACGCGTTCTATCACCACGCTCGAACCCTGGCCGTTCCGCAACTCGTCGTTGTGGGCGCTGCGCGAAGGCGAGGTGCCCGTGCCCGTCGGCGATCCGCAGTTCTACTCACGGTTCGAGGACGTCGGGCAGTTTCCCGGGCTCTCCGACCCGCCCAAGATCGTCCTCGTCGAACTCACCCGAAGTCTGTCGGGGGTGCTGCGGCCGCTGATGTGAGAACGGCTTCGCTCAGCGCGGCGCCGACGCCTGATCGAACTGGTCGGCGCGTTCCCGGGCCTTCTGCTTCTGGATCTCGAGATCGTGGAGCAAACGATCGCGGGCCTTCATCGGTGCGGTGACCGGCAGGGCGGCGTCGGACGTCGCCTCGCCCGAGCAGCTCGCGGTGACCAGGAACAAGCAGAACACGAGTGTGCGCATGGTTCTGCATCGGACGCATGCGCCGTCGGCTGAGATCTTCGGGTTCCTCGAGAGGATCGACACGGTGGGCCGAACGGGCCGGCGGGTCGACGATTCCCGATGGCACGGGCGGTTCCGGCCCCTCGAGATTTCGAACCGTCGATCGGCCCGTTCCGGACACTCACCCCGGTTCGGCCGGTCCGGGCTATCCTGACGGCCTCGCGAACCCCATCCCCTCCGTTGAAGCTGCGCTTGCCAGCCGTCGCGGCGACCGCCGCGATCCTGTCCGTCGCCGCCGTTGCCCAGACCGCGCCACCCGGCCGCCTCGTCGAGCAGCGGCTGCGCATGCCGCCCGGGCTCGGTCCGGCAGGGCTGAGTGCGTTGCTCGACCTGAACGGCGACGGGCTGCTCGATCTCGCGCGGACCTCGGGGATGTGGTTGACGATCCTGTTGCAGGACGCGAACGGCAGGTTCGAACAGCACCAGCCGGCGATCGACTTCTCGTTCTCGGGCGGGATCACCGCCCTCGCGGCCGGCAGCCTGGGCACGAACAACGCTCACAGTCTGGTCGTCGGGATGGCCGGCGCGGACGAGGTGGTGCTGTCGAGTGACGGCGTGTCGGCGTTCGCGGTCGACTCTCCGAGCCCGATCCCGCCGCTCGGTGTCCAACGCGTCACGCCGGTCGCGATCATGGTCGGCGACTTCGGTGGTGGGGCCGGCGATGACGTCGTGATCATGGCGTCGAACGGGAACTCGCGCGTTCTGCTCGACGACGGAGCCGGCAATCTCGTCGCGCAGCCCGTCACGGTGCTGCCGTTGGCAGCGCGCGGCGCGCAGTCGGCGGCGGTCGCGCACGATCTGGACGCGGACGGCGATCTCGACATCGTGTGCTCGCCGCAGAGCGGGCCGACGACCTTGGTGCTGCGCAACGACAGTGGCACGTTCACGACGGTCGCAGCGGTCCCGAACGTCTCCGCCCGATCGATCATCGTCGGTCAGTTCAGCGGGTCGAGCGCGCTCGACGTCATCGTGTTCCAGGGCCCGACGGCCCCGACTTCGCCGTGGCTCATCGAATCGGCCGTGAGCGTCGCCAACGTTCCGGTCGTCCTGCCGTGGGCCGGCCAGGTGCTCGGTGCGGGCGCCGGGGACTTCGACGGCAACGGCGTCGACGAAGTCGTGCTCATGGAACTCGACGGCTCGGTGTCGATCGGGTGGAACGTCACCCTGCCCCTCGTGCCCGTGCTCGCGGCCGACCAACGGAGTCGGCTGCTGATCGGCGACCTGGAGTCCGACGGCGATCCCGACATCGTGGCGCTCGGTCAGGTGCCACCCGACGACATCCTGCTGGGCGATGGTGTCGGCGGACTTCTCGCGACCGAGGTGCTGTCGGTGGACACCGCCGAGATCGCGGGCGATCACTTCGGTGTGTTCGTCGGGGCGCAGCCGTCGCGTGACCCGAACCTGCTGATCATGTCGTCCGGGCAGTCGATGCGGTACCTGCGCAACACGGACGGCACCAGATTCGGACCGCAACCCAACCCGTTGCCCGCGCTCGGGGCGATCGATCCTGCGGTCGCGGAGCCGGCGGCGTTCGCGGCGAACGGCGCTGGCGTGGTGCTCGTCGATCCAGCGGTTCCGGCCGGGGTCCGTCTGCTGGAGATGCAACCCACCGGCGCGCTCGTCGACATGACGACGACCTACTGGCCGAGCACCGGCTGGTTCGTCGACGTCGTGGCCGGGCGCTTTGGTGCGGCGCCGCAACTCGGACCGTCGGATCTCGTGCTCGCGACGCTCGGCGGCACGCTCGAACTCTACCGGCAGGTCGGTGGCATCTACTCGCTCGTGTCCGGCGCGATGCCGACGCAGTCGTTCGCGGGGATCACGGATCTCCTGGCCGGTGATTTCGACGGGGACGACTTCACCGACGTGTGCGTGCTGCACGCCGGCGGGGCCTCGGTGATCCGCGGCGGGGACGACAGCGTGACCGCCGTCGACGTGTTCCAGACGCAGGTCATCACCCAGCCGATCGGTGGTGGCGTCTCGTTCGGCGAGGCCGCGGAGTTGAACGGCGACGGCAAGCTCGACCTGATTCTCGCGACGCCAGGATTGGCGTTCCCGCTCTCGCTGTGGGAAGGAATCGGCGACGGCTCGTTCGCGCACGCCTCGTTCGTCGGAATGCCTCTCGTCGTCGACGGCGTGATCGACATCGCCGTGCTCGGCGAGGGCGAACGGCAGGTCGTCGCGATCGCGCTGCCCGGCGGCCAGTTGAGCGTCATGCCGCGCGCGCCGATCGGCGATCCGCTCTGGTTCGAGACGCCGGTGCGGCTGCCGTTGCACGGCGAAGGACTGCTGGTCGACCTGATCGCCGTCGACGTCGAAGGCGATGGCGACGACGACCTCGCGGTGCTCCGCGACGGTGCCGTGCCGCAGATCCTCCCGAATCGCGACACGCAGCTCAGCGTCATGAACGTCGGACAGATGGGACGCGCGATCGACTTCGACTTCTACGGCGAGCCGAACGATCTGATGGTCATGTTCTTCGACTTCGGCCCGACGCTGCGGTTCTACTTTCCGCCGTTCGGAACCCTGCGGCTAGGCGCGCCCTTGACGTTGATCCAGCTACCGATCGGGGTGACCGCGCACGAGCGGTTCCGATGGAACGTGCCGGCGGGCTTCCTGCCGAACGGCTTGGTCATGAACCTGCAGTTGGCCTGGCTGCGCGGCGCGGAGATCAAGCTGGGGAACGCGCACGCGTTGCCGTTCGTCGACAATTGAGTCGAGTGGTCGTCGTTGGTCGCGTCGCCCAGTTACTTCTTGTCCGCAGCCTCTACCGCCGCGTTCGCTTCCTGACGCGCGATCGCGATGTCGAGCAGTTCGATGCCGTAGTCGAGCGCGAAGTCCGCGCGGCGACGCCAGTTGGAGTACTCCTCCGACATCGACTCGGGATGCCGCGTGTACGGCTTCATGCCACGATCGAGTGACTTGCACACGTCGGTGCACATCGATCCGAGTGGCTTGAGGATCGGCATGTACTTCAGCGCCGGCTTCAGCGCCTTGGTGTAGCCCGTCGTCGTCTTCTTCGCGTTCAAGTCGGTCGGCACCTGCCAGGCCGCGAGTTCCTCCTTCGCCTTGGCGAGCGCTTCCCGGACCTTCTGCAGGTCCTTCAGCGGAGCCTCGCGGAAGGATGGCTTGAGCTTGAAGACGGCATCGATCGCGAGCATCCGTTCGCCATTGCAGACTTCGCAGACGAAACCGCGCTCGCCCTTGCAGGCCGAGCACTTCTGTCCCTTGTCGCCGCCGCCCTCGATCAACGTCGAGCCGGTATTGCGGCAGAACTGGCAGGGTGTGCGCCCGTTGCCGTAGCAACTCGGGCACATCATCCAATCGAGCGGGTCCAGCGTCATGCCTTCGCCGCGGCACTGGATGCACGTCTTCTCACGGTCACCACCGCAGACCTTGCAGCCTTCCGAGGTCTTGTCGGTGCAGAAGTCGCACTCGATGACGGCCTTGCGCTTGCACGTCGGACAGAAGCTGCGCTTGTACTCCTTCCACTGCAGCAGACCGTGCTCGTCCTTCACGGTCTGGGGCGTCTCCGGCAGAACGGAACGTTCGCGACCCTGCGCGTTCGCGAAGGTCGCGAGGGCGAGCGTCAAGAACACGGTGATCACGTGTGTGAGCTTCATCAGGATTCTCCTCGGCAATGTCCGGGCGGGCCGCCTACTTCACGACGACGTCCCACACCCGCTCCGACCACATTAGCTGATCGTCGTCCTTCAGGACCCAGGGATGCTGCTGACCCGAGGGTTTCGCCCGGTCCTCGACCCGGCACACGACCTGATAGATGCCCGGCTCGAGGTCGCCCGTGTCGAGCGAGAACCGCCGCCGGGCCGAACCCGGGGAGCTCGGGCCGTCGGCTGGACGGGCGTCGATTGCGGCGAGCTTGCCGCGCTGCCGACGATCGGCGAACGGGCCAGGTGCCGTCGGTCGGATCTTGTCCTGGCCACCGAGCACGTACCACGTCGAGTGCAGCTCGTGCGACTTCGGCTGCATGACCGTGACCTCAAACGTCAGCTTGCCACGCTTCGCGATCGGCTGCGCGTTCGCGGGTTCGTGCGCGTCGATCGGGTCGACGTGTCGATGGATGCGCAGCACGATGGCCTCACGGCACACCGGGCAGAAGCGCTGGCCGCCGGCCATCGCGCAGCCGCTCGCGGTGGGACGCCACACACCCTTGATACGGCCGTCGCCACCGCGGTACATCCCGACGCCGGGGATGCCCTGTTCGATGAAGTGCGCCCAGGGGGCCGCCGCGGGGTCGTCCTTCGCGGCGATGTTGATCGTGTCACGTGCCGGTCCGCGGTGGCCGGTGAACGTCGTGTACTCGTCGGAGAGGCCTCCGAACGCGTGGCCCCACTCGTGGACGAGGGTGTCGTCGGCCCGACCGCCGATCGCCGCGATCCCGGCGCCACCCGTGCCGAGCGACCCGGCCTTCACGATCGCGATCACGAGGCCGTCGTTCTCCTCGATCTCGGCGAGCCAGCCGTGGACCTTGGCGCGGTCGACGCCGACCTGGCCCTGGACCTTGCCGGCGACGAATCCGCCGAGCGCCGTGTCCTTCTCGCGTCCGAAGCCCGACACACCCTGGTCGGTGCTCCGGAGGTTCGCGCGGACGAAGTTGTGGTAGGCGAAGTACTCCCCGAGCAGCTTGTGCTTCTCGAACACCTTCGGGACCGACTTCGCGACGTCGTCGAAGTCGTTCTGGTCGCCGAGTCGATAGCCGTCGCCCATCATCACGACGTCGACGCGGTTGGACGAAGGGCCGTTGCGGACGACGTCGGCCTGGCCGAGGAACGCCGTGGTCTGCGACCGCGCGAGCGCGACCTCGCCGGCGCCGGTCTCGGGGTACTGTCGGGCGATCTTCTTGTAGGTGCCGACGGCTCGCTCGTACTTGCCCTTGCTCGCGGCTTCGACCGCGCGGGCGAGTTCCTTCGCGGCTTCGAGTTCCTTCGATTGCGCCGCGAGCGGCGTCGTGAGAAGGGCGGCAGCGAGAACGATGAGCGAGCGAAGTTCGTTCATGGCGCCATCACCGTAACGCGAATCGGACCGCGCGTGGCGGATTCGGAGCTCAGCGCGACTTCTTGCGCTTGCCGCCGGGCTCGTCGCCGGAGAGCCCGATCGCGGCGCGCATGATCTCCCAACTGCCGGGCGTGAAGTGCGCATCGCGGTAGTCGATCCCCGCGCCCTCTTCGACGTTCATGATGCCGTGCGGGTCGTCGGTGATGTGACCGAGACCGAGCAGGTGGCCGACCTCGTGGGAGGTCGTCAGCGCCATCGAACCGCCGTAGCCGTTGATCAGCGCGCGGATCAGCTCGCTGCGCTTGTCGCGGACGTGGTCGGAGCCGAACTCGTAGCTGCCGTCCAGGTAGCACAGGTCTTCGGGTCCGATCGAGGGCGTGAGCGCGTGGGGTTGGAAGATCGTCCGGCGGATGAACGTCGTGTAGATCTCGCAGTACGTGCCGAACGCGCGGCCTCCCGCCGCGGAGTCGTCGCCGGCGAAGATCGCCGGCCAGATGCGGCGCTTCTTGACGTCCTTCGGCTTGTACATCGCGAACGAGATGTTGAGGCTCTTGCCCGGGATCGGACTGCCGTCGGCATTGCGCCCGAACTTCATCGAGGTGATCGCGATGACGCGCGCCATGATCTCGTCGCGCACGATGCGGTCGACGATCGGGTGCTCGCCCTTGGTCGACAGGCCGAGTTCGGCGAGGTCATGGTCGATGGTGCGTTTGCCTTCGGGACCCCACGTGCACCAGACCCACTGGGTCCCCGGCTCGAACTCGAAGTCGCGCGCGCGCCAGGTGCGGAACGGCTCGCCGAGGTTGGGGTCGGGTTCGCGCTCGACCTTGGTGCCGGCCTCGGCGGCCTGAACGGAGAGCGTCGGTGGGAAGTAGGGCGACAGCGTCTTGCCCTCGAACTGCCAGACACCGAGGGGAGGTTCCGCGGCTTCCGTGTCGGCCGAGTAGGTGACACGGCCACGCGCGCCCTCGGCGGTGATGCCGTCGATCGCGCGGAGGATGGCCTTGCGATCCCGGCTGTCGGCCGCGTCGATCGCTCGCAGGACGAGGTTGGCTGACTCGAATCCTTCGGCCGCGCCATAGCGCAGCGGGCCGTATGCCGCCTCGAAGTCGGCGCGGAAGGAACTCGTCGTGTGTCGCGTGGCCGGAGACTGTCCGAGTACGACGAGGGTCGACGCGTCGAGCGCACGGACCTCGGGCCCGAACGAGCGTGGCGTCAGGACGGTGGGAATGCCCCGCGCGGTCCACGCCGGCAGGAACTTCGCGACGTCCTTCGGCGAACCGTCGACGATCA
>JAGQQZ010000693.1 GCA_020425915.1 Planctomycetota bacterium
AGTGCCGATCGCGCGCGAGCAAGGTCAGGTCTACGTCGTCTGGGCGACCGCCGAGGACTACGAGGTCGAGCGCTCGGCGGACGTGATCCTGCAGCCGGACGAGACCTGCTGGATCGATCCGCTGTGTCTCGCGCGCTGGGCCGAGGACCGGCCAGGCGAGTACTCGCTCGAGGTCGCGGTCGTGGACGGTCGTGGCCGGCCGGTCGCTGGCGCGAGCGTGCGGATCCATCGTCGTTCGAAGCACGACGAACTGACGTTCGCCGATCGACGCGAGGCCCTCGTCGACACGAGTTCGGACGGGCGTGCGGTCCTGCGCGGATCGACGTTGGGCGAGAAGCGGCTCGAAGTGCGCGCGACGGCGGCCGGGTTCCGTCCGTTGCGGACCGAGTTCGCGATCGACGTTCCCGGAGCGCACACACGCACGCTGATGCTGGAACCCGGACTCTCGATCCAGGGTCGTGCACGCACGATCGACGGGGAGCCCGTCGAGGGCCTGTGCCTCGATGTGGTCGCCGAACTTGGCGACGACCTGCGATACGCGGTTCGGACGCAGGACGATGGCTCGTTCGTCGTCCGCGGACTCGAGGAGCGGGACTACGTGCTGATGACGCGGGACTCACGCTACTCGAGCTTCACCCGCCGAGTCCCGGCCGGGACGTCCGAATACGATGTCGTCGTGAAGCGCTGCGACGACACGCGCGACGGAGCGCTGCACGACGGCGAACTGCACGGCATCGTGCGGGACGCCGAGACCGGCGCGACGATCGCGGTCGAGTCGCTCGATGTCATGGCGAGGCAGGTCTGGCCCGACGAGCGTGCGACGGAGGCGGACGTGCTGCTCGAGGCTTGGAAGCCTTGGTACGTGCAGCTGTGCGTCGGTCCCGAGGATCCCGAACGGGGGCGGTTCGCGGAGACCGGGCTCGAGGCGGGGACGTGGATCCTGTCCGCCGAGGTCGAGGGATACGCGCCGACCTACGCCGGCCCGTTCCGGCTCGAGGGTCGAGAACTCGTCGACGGCCTCGTCCTCGAGGTTCGCCGTGGCGCCTTCCTCTCCGGCCGGGTCCTGGACCCGTCGGGTCGGCCGGTCGAAGGCGCCTGGGTGGGGCTGTTCGGCGACCAGTCGTTCACGACGGCCGCCGACGACCTGAGCACGCTGGAGTCCACCGTGGCCGAGAAGGGCATCGACTGGGTGCAATACTGCGCCCATTCGACGCGCACCGACGAGGCGGGTCGCTACGAGTTCCGGGCGCTGCCGGGCGGACTCGCGTTCCGGCTGACCGCCGTCCACGAGCGTTGGTCCGCGGTCGCCGGCGAGCGGCTGGAACTGCGCGACGGGGAAGAACGGGGCGTGCCGGACATGCGCTTCGGCGTGCGGCGAATGGGCGCGCCGACGGGCGACCGACGCTGAACGGCGCAGCCACCCCGATTGATGCCGTTCGCGGACGCGCTACGATTCGGCGCTTCATGTCCGTGACGATCCCCAAGCAGTTCATCGACGCTCAGACGTTGCTCGAGACGTCGTTCCGACTCGGCGTTCAGGTGCTCGACAGCGGGTTCCGGCCCGACTTCATCGTCGGGATCTGGCGTGGCGGCACTCCGGTCGGCATCGCGGTGCAGGAGCTGCTCGACCACTTCGACGTCAAGACCGACCACATCTCGATTCGCACCTCGCTCTACTCGGGGATCGAGGAACGTGAGGCGACGATCCGAGTCCACGGCATGCAGTACCTCGTCGACAACATCGAGGCCGATCACGGCCTGCTGATCGTCGACGATGTGTTCGACACGGGGCTCTCGATCGAGGCCGTCATCGAGCACCTTCGGGTCAAGGCCCGCCGCAACACGCCGCGCGACATTCGTGTCGCGACGGCGTACTTCAAGCCGAGCAACAACAAGACCGATCGCGTGCCTGACTACTTCGTGCACGAGACCGATCAGTGGCTCGTGTTCCCGCACGAGCTGCGCGGACTGACGGCCGAGGAGATCCGCGAGCACAAGCTCGGCGTCGAGTCGTTCAGCGATCGCCTCTGAGGGCGAACTCGCGGGACCAGAACTCGGGGCCGTAGTGCTCGATCGGCTGGTCGAGGGGTTCGCCCGTCGCCACGGTGGCGCCGTTCGCGAGTGACACGAGTTCACAGCGCGGTTCCGCGCCGCGGTCGACATGGACGCGCACCAGGATGTCGCGTGGCGTGCTGCCGAGACCGGCCGCGACGTACACGACGCCCTGATCGGGATGGCGGTCGAAGAACGCGCTGAAACTCCACGACACGCCGACGTCACCGGCGAACCAGAGCACGTGCTTGCCGGCGTCGACGAGCCGCCGTAGCAGCGGCACGACGTCCTCGTCGTAGTTGGACGAGCCGTCGAATCCATCCCTGCCGTTGCAGTTGCGGAGCAGGCAGGCGTAGCGCGGATCCTCGGCGGCGAACACGACCCGGTGGCTGAAGAAGACCACGTGCTCGCACTCCGCGCGAGCGAGCGCCCATTCGGTCTGACGAGCGAGGAACGCGAGTTGGTCCGACCCGAAGTGCCACGGCACCGCCTCGGTGTCGACGAGCACGAACAGCGCCGGCCCGCGCGAGAACGCCCCGAACCTCGGGCCGAACACGGACTCGTAGTCCTCGCCGTGGTGGTCGTGGTTGCCGGGCACGTGGAACACCGGCTTGTCGAGGAACCGCAGCACTTCCCGTGTCGCGACGAGGAACTCGGGTCGCGGGGCCCGGACCAGGTCGCCGCCGGAGACGAGGAACGCGTCCGGGCCGGTGCGGATCGCCAGCGCCTGGGCGATCAGGGTCGGGCTCGGAACAGCGCTGACCACACCCGGATCGCCGTAGAGATGCCCTCCGAACAGGAACGAGAACGGCGTCGACTCCGGCGCGGCTTCGAGCGGGATCGTCATCGAGCGCGCGCGGGGCCCGGGCGGCCCTTCGGGCCCGTCCGACTCCGTGGTCGAGCAGCCGAGCAGGGCGGCCGTGATCGCGAGTCCCAACACCTGGATGCGTCGGCGGTGTGGTTCCAATTGCACGTTCCTGGTTCGAGCAAGAAGATGAAGTTGTCGTTAGGTTAGA
>JAGQQZ010000055.1 GCA_020425915.1 Planctomycetota bacterium
GACGGCGAGCCGTTCGACTACTTCGAACTCGCGGACTCGAGCGCCGCGATGCCGGGACACCCGGTCGTCGCGATCGGTCATCCGGACGGCAAGGACCTCGTGGTGTTCGCCGGTTGCCTCTCGCGCGCGAGCGGCGGAGTCGAACTCGGCACGCGGGTCCTGTCACCCGGCGAGATCCTCCTGTCGGACGCGTCGATCCGTCCGCAGGACAACGGCGGTCCCCTCGTCGAGCTCGACGGCAGGCTCGTGGGGCTCTGCAACTCGAAGTACTTCGTCAAGCCGACCGCCGAGCCGACCAAGGAGGACCTCGAGAAGCCTAACTTCGGCGTGGCCGTGTCGTCGGCCGCGATCGCGAAGTCACTGCGTCCCGCGTTCACGAGCCGTGAGTGGAAGAACCAGACGCTGCGGAGCCTCGCGAAGCGCGACGCGCCGCCATCGGTCGGAGAGCGGGCCGTCGCGAAGGTGCGGGACGCGATCGTCGCGGTCCACGTCGGCGAGAAGCTCCCGGATCTCGGTCTGTTGGATCCCTACGCGAACGTGCGCCATGACGGTCGTGGCTCGGGCGTGTGCGTCGACAGCACGGGACTCGTGCTCACGAACCACCACGTCGTCAAGTCGGACGACCAGGACGTCTGGGTCACGTTCCTGAACGGCAAGACGTACCGGGCCGAAGTTCTTCGCAAGGACGGGGCCTCGAACATCGCCCTGCTCCGCATCTCGTCGTCGGAGACGTTCCCGTTCGTCGAACTCGGTGATTCCGAGCAGGCGCTCAAGGGTGAGCTCGTGCTCGCGGTCGGTAATCCCCGCGGCGAGGCGCTGTCGGTGGGAATCGGTGTGGTCTCGGCGATGAAGCGCCGGGCGCGGGTCGGCGGCAACTGGATGCCGTCCGAAGGGCTGCTGCAGATCGATGCCCCGGTCGACGCTGCCAACACCGGCGGTGCGGTCGTCGACGGCGCCGGTCAGGTCGTCGCGATCATCAACGCGGGGGAGACCGAAGCGGAGATCGAGGAAGGCGAGGAGAAGAAGGACACGAACATCGGCTTCGCGATCCCGATCGAGCGGATCCGCAAGAAGTTCCGCGGCGAGTTCGACATGCACGCGGGCGCCAACGCGTCGGTCGTCGAGGCGCGGAACCCGACGAGCGAGGAACTCGCGCTCCGCGAGTCGAGGCTGACCAAGATGGTCGCCGCCAGCGCGCCCAGCCTGATCAACGTCTACGTCGCCGTCGAGGTGCCACAGCCGGAGACGTTCGACCCGTTCGCCGAGGACGAGGCACGGTTCCAGATGGTGGGACAGGGATCGGGTGTGATCATCGATCCGAGCGGTCTCGCGTTGACCAACTGGCACGTCGTCAACGGCGGCGACCTCGTGTCGGTCCGAACTGGAACGGACGAGACGTATCAGGCCAAGGTGTTGAGCACATCGCGGGTCGACGACCTCGCGTTGCTGCAACTCGAGATCCCGCAGGGCGAGACCGTGCGCGCGGTCGAACTTGCCGATTCCGACGCGGTCTCCCATGGCACGACCGTCGTCGCGATCGGGAACCCGTACGGGCACTCGAACACGGTTACGGCTGGTGTGCTCTCGGCGGTGGATCAGGCGATCAACATCAAGGGACGTGCACGCGAGTTCGAGGGCCTGATCCAGACCGACGCGGCGATCAACCCGGGCAACAGCGGCGGTGCGCTGCTCGATCTCGAGGGACGCTTGGTCGGCATCAACAGCGCCGGTGCGAACTCGGACGCCGAGGTCGGCTACGCGATCCCGTCCAACTACGTTCGCGAGAAGTTCCACAGCAAACTGCTGTCGGCCGAGAAGCTCGGCAGCTCCTACCTCGGCGTCATCGTCGTCGACGACGAGACGAAGGGGCCGGTGGTGCGCTCGGTCAATCGGTTCGGTCCGGCGGCACGGGCGGGTTTCCAGGTCGGAGACGTCGTCCGCAAGGTCGGCGCGTCGGCGATCAAGGATCGTGTCGAGTTTGTCCGCGTCACGCTCGGTGCCGTCGCCGGCCAGCCGATCCCGATCGAGCTCGATCGCGACGGCACGACGATCACGCTCGAACCGACGCCGATCAGTGCGCGGGCGTGGCGGGTGTTCCGGCAGACGGGTGTCGAACTCGAGGTCATCGACTACGCCGACGAGCCCGAGCTGATCCGCAACGCGCAGATCGCGATGTTCCGGAACTACACCGGGTCACCCGACGGTGAGCCGCCGACGATCGAGCGCACGGCGATCCGAGTCGTGCAGGTGCGGCCGTCCGAAGCCGAGGACGGCCTCGACCTGAAGGCCGGCGACCTGCTGATGGGGATCGAGACGCGCGAGCGGTTGATCGGTGGCGGCGAGACGACCAAGCTCATCGGATTCCACGAGATGGGCGGCCTCGGCGAGTGCTTCGACGCTCACGCGACGAAGGAAGAGCATCGCTGGCCGCTCTACGTGTATCGCGACGGCGAGATCCTGCAGACCTCGATCCGGATCGAGCGGGTCCAGTGAGGATCCGCTGGGCGTGCTCCCGACCAACGTCGGGAGCACGCGGGCGTCACTTGGTCTGGAAGAAGCCGGTGACGCGCTCGATGTCGCGGTTGCTCTCGCCCCGGGCGCCGGCCTTGCGGCGCGCGAAACTCCACGTCACGTTGTAGCGCGTGCCGCCCTTCTTCAGCGGTTCGAGCGGATAGAACACGACCATGCCCGGCGCGGACGTGTGACGGTTGCTACCGCTCGCCGCGCCGAGGTCGAGGATTCCCTCGATCGGCTTCGAATCGGGTCCGACGACCGAGCACTGGTAGGTGTTGCGCTCGCCGACCAGACTCGAGCCGAAGCTGTGGAAGCTGATCGGATAGCCGATCTTCTTCTTGCCGCCGTGTCCGTGCGCTTCGAGCAGCGCCTGGAGCTCGGGGCCGAGTTCCTCGACCTCGACCTCGTGGGGGACCATCTGGATGCCACGCGGGTAGAACGTGAAGCCCGCGCCCTCGCGCTTGCTCTTGCCGGGCTTGACGCCACGGATCGTCTCCATGACGAGGACGCCCTTCTCCGCGAAGAGGCCGATCGTCCACAGGAAGTCGTTGATCAGCGCGTCGCGGTAGCCGGGATAGTCGAGCCACTTCTCGAAGACGTCCTTCGGGTTCTTGGCCCGCGTCTCGACCAGAGCCATCTGCGCGAACATGTTGCCCAGGTGCGTCGCGCCCTCGAGGTCGGTGTCCTCCATCTGCTCGGGGCCAGGACCGCGCTGGTCCTTGTTCGCCATCAGGTAGTTCGCGTGGTCCGCGCAGCGAGTCGAGTAGGTCGCGCTCCAGGTGACGGCCGGACTGCCGCGCTCCTTGCGGACCTCGTTGAACGCCTCGAGCCACTTCTTGACGTCCTTGCTGACCGACTCGAGCGGCGGGGTGTTGTTGCGGATCGCCTTGAGGACGGGGCTCGCCTCGGTCCAGAAGTCGCGCCATTCCTTCTCGAGCTGCGCGATCGTCAGGCCGTCGTTGAGTTCCGCGAACTTCTCCGCGATGTCCGTCGGGTTGTGCAAGTTCGTCGCCTTGTTGAGGCCGTCGAGGCTCTTGATGAGCTGCGGGTTGCGGCGGACCAGGTAGTCACAGAACGACCACGCCTTGATCCGCGCTTCGTTCGGGAAGTCGTGCGCCTGGTACAGCGTCAGCTCGGCGGCCGGCGTGCCGGCCTTCTTCCACGCCGTCTCGAGCGCGAGGTCCTTCCACTCGTCGAAGTTCGGCGAGTTGTATTCGATCTCGTCCTCGGTGCTGGTCTCGATCTGGCGGCGGCGGTCGATCGAGAACAGGCGGTTGTTGTTGAAGAACGCGCCGACGATCGTGTGACCGATGCCCTCGTTCATCGCGGTCGTCTGCATGCCGGCGGACATCTGCGCGACGCGGCGCACGGCGCTGTCGTACATGACCTTCTCGGTGCCGGCCGCGACCAGGTTGATGTTCGGCTTGAGGTTCGCGCTCGCCGAGTTCTCGCGGGTCCACTCGAAGTCCTTCTGGTCGCCGCGGAAGCGATCGGTGTTCGCGTCCAGCACTTGCTGGAAGACCTCCTTCGACGAGACGAACAGGACCTCGGAGACCGGCCACCGTTCGAGGTCGGTGAAGAATCCCGGGGAGTCCTTGAAGACCTCACAGACGACGCGGATGGCGCGCTCGGCGTGCTTGGCCGACTCCTTCATGTTCTCGAGGTCGAAGTCGCCGCGGAAGATGAAGTGCTCCGACTTGACCGAACGGTGGTCGATGCGCGCGTTGTCGAGGACTTCGCTGCGCTCCGTCGACGGCAGTTCCTCGACGGGGTAGTCGACCTTGAACTGCGCTTCGATCGCCTCCTCCAAGAGCTTCGATCGCTCGTAGAGCGTCTTCTCGAGGTCCGTCCCCGACAGGCCCTCGACCGGCTTGTAGTTGAGCGCCGCCTTGGCCGCATCGTCGTCCGGCAGATAGCGGATCGTCTTCTCGAAGTGATAACGCGACCGATCGGTCCGACCCGCCTTCGCGTAGTCCTCCGCGAGCTTGCGGTGCGCGCTGCCGATCTGCTTCGCGAGGTTGTCCCAGTCGCGCTTCAGCGACTTCGCGGCTGACGGGTTCGGCGTGTCCTCGGTCGGGTACTTGAAGTCCGACCGCGGGTTCCACGACTTGCCGACGCGGACGTGGCCGAGCGCCTCGTGCGCGTCCGCGTAGTCCGGGTCGTACTCCGCCAGCAGCATCAGCCAGACGATCTTCGCCTTGCGCGGGAAGCCCTTCTTGAACGCCTTCTCGGCGTAGGCGTGCAGCCGCTTGGCCTGCGCCAGGTTGAACGTGGCCTCGTCGGCGAACTGGGCCGACAGGTTGGGGGCGAGGAACAGGAGCGCGAGCGCGCAGATGCTGATCAGTCTCGTCATCGTGTGGGGTCGGGATTGGTCGGGGTCGGGGAGGATAGCGCAGCCGAGAGGCAAGTCCCGGAGATAGCCATGGAACGGCTCTCGGTCGGGAACAACTCCGCTGCACCGGGCGGCCCCGTGCTCGGCGATCCGCCCGACGAGCCGGTTCCCGCTCAGGCCGGGTCCACGGTCCGGTCGATAGGTCATCTTATCTCCCCTTCCCACCGGAGGTTCCGTGGACTTCGAGGCAACCCTGCTGCGGCCGTTCGTCGCATTCGCCGTGCTCGCCGCGGTGTCCCCCGCCCAGGAGTGGGCGACGATCCCGAGCGGGTTCGACCGCTTGCCGGGGAACGCCGCCGTGTCGGTTCCGGGTCGCTGGACGTGGGGGAGGCTCCAGGTGCTGTACGACGCCGCGCTGTTCACGGATCTCGTCGGTGAGTCGATCACGGGGCTGAGGATCCGGCGCCCGGCGTTCTTCGACGAACCGGCCTACGTCGGATCCACGATGACGTTCGAGATCTCGCTCGGCCCGTCGCCGCGCGATCCGGCCAACATGTCGGGCAACTTCAACGACCAGTACGATCCGGCGTCGCCGATGCAGGTCGTCTACGCCCAGCAGAGCTACGCGATCCCGCCGACTCCTGCGCCCGGGCAGGCGGATGTGGTCGGCGAGTCGCTGGTCGACCTGACGTTCGACCAACCGTTCGTCGTGCCCGCCGGAACCTCGATCCTGCTCGAATGGCGCACGATCGACACCAGCCTGACCGTGTTGGGCGACGGCTGGGCCGATTGCGTCTGGTTGCCGTCGGGTCAGGACGTCGGATTGGCGCGACACGCGGGTCAGAACGGCTGTGGCAACCACGGCGCGATGCGGCTCGACGTCGCCCCCGGCAGCGAGCACCCGGCCCTCGGTCAGACGACGAACTTCCGTCTCGAGGGAGCCCAGCACGAATCATCGTGCCATTTCGCAATCGGGTTCGAGCCCGTCGCGAACACCCCCGGCGGATTCGGAGTCGACGTGACCGTGTTTCCGTTCGCCGGCCTCTGCCAGCTCTGGACTCCGCTGCAGTTCTTCCTCGCGCCGGTGCAGACCGACGCCGCGGGCGCGGTCGACTTCGGCTTCGAGTTCCCGTCGTCTAATACGCTTCAAGGTATTCAGGTTGGCATGCAGGCGTTCGTCGTGGAGACGGACGACCAGGACCTGCCGACGGCGATCGCGGCGAGCAACGGCGTGGTTCTGCTGATGGACTCGATCGGGCTCGGCGACATGGCCGCCACCGCGCTGTTCCCGGCAGACGACGCGACCGCGCCGTGGATCCCGTGGGTCGGTCTGTGTCCGATCATCGAATTCTCCTACTGAGCCGGTGTTCGGAGTTGCGCGCCCGAGGGGTCGGGCTACGCTCTCCCGCCCCTTTCCGCAGCAGAATTCCCGATGGCCAAGCCCAAGAAGAAGCGCGAGATCGTCCACCTGGTCTGCAGTGAGTCCGGCGATCGGAACTACACGATCCGCAAGAAGCCGGGCACGCCGAAGCTCGAGCTGAAGAAGTACTGCCCGCGCCTGCGCCGCCACACGGTGCACACCGAGAAGAAGAAGTAGCGGCTCCGCTCCGAGCAGTCGGCTCGGAGGTGGGAGTCCTCGCTGCTTGGCTGGCGCGTCGCGTCAGCCCCCTCGATTCGGCACGTGCGCGGCGACGATGCCCTGCAGCGCGCGCCGATCCGTATCGCTCAACCACGGATGCGTCTCGAGTCGTGCCCTCAACCGGTCGACCGCGTTCGCGCAGTCCGGCTGCCGGGCCAGGTTGCGCACGCCGGACACGATCGTGCTCAGCCGGGAAGTGCGATCCGCGAACGTCGGGTCGTCGAGCGCGCGCAGGAGCCAGCGTTCCGCGGCCGCCGGCTCGGCTTCTGCGCTGAGCACGAGGAGCGCGCGCGCACGGACGTCGCCGTTCGGATCCGATTCGAAGGCTGACTGCGCCAGGTCGAGTGCTCCGGTCGCGCCGAATCCGGCTCCGGTCACGAGCTCGGCTCGTAGGTCGGGTGCGACCAGGTCGCCGAGCTTCTGTTCGTAGGCGCGGCGCAGCACGTCGGCGTCACGTTCGCCGAGCGTCAGGAACGCACCCATGAATCGGTATGCGTCGCCGACGCCGACGAGTTCCTCGATGACCGCGATCGCGTGGTCCACCGGCAACTCGCGCGCAGCCGTCATCGCGAGCGCCGCGGCGAGTTCGACGTCACGCGCGCCGACGACCCGTTCGACGACCAGCCGCGCATGGCGTCCACCGTCGGCGACCAGCAGGTGGTGCAGGGCCGCGTCGTGGCGGACGGGATTCGCGTCGTCGAGGAACAAGAGGGCGAGGCCGGCGAGCTCCGCGGACGAGCGCGTCCCGCTCGCGTTCAGGTTGTGCCAGAGGGTCCGCAGGAGAGCCGTGGCGATGTCCTCGAGCCACGGCTGCGCGATCGAGAGGTCGACGAGGCCGAGTACGGCAGGTTCATGGGCCACGCCGAGGAACGGCTGATCGGTCAGCATCCCGATCCCCAGCTGGCGACCGGCCGTCTCGTCGTCCGGGATCAGTTCGAGGATCGTCGAGACCAGCGCGTCGCAGCGTGCTCGCCGGCCCTGACTCGCGACTTCGCTCCAACGCTCGCGCAGCCCGAGTTCGACGAGTGTCGTGAGCACGCGGCGCCGCGTGACGCCGTGCATGCTGACGTCTTCGGCGAGCAGCTCGGCGAACGCGAACAACGCCGCCTCGTCCCAACCCTCGATCGTCGCGCGCAGTCGCGCGACGAGATCTCGGGACTTCTTGTCGAGTTCGAGCGCGCGATCGCGGTCGCCGTCCTCGAGCGCGTTCGCCGTCGCGACCGCGAGCTCCGTCAGCTCCGCGACGTACTCCGGGAACGTGCGAGTCGTCACGGTGTCAGGCGCGGCCGACTCGGAGCCCAGCGTCGTGCGGGCGACCGGCGCGGTCTGCGCGGATCCGATCACACGCTCGAACCGGCCGCTCTCGACGGACGGAATCACCGGAGCGCGTCCCGACCCCCAGACCGGGATCGCGATCGCGATCCCGAGTGCGAACAGCAACATCGTGAGCCGCATGGGTCGTGCTATTGGCAAGCGTAGAGCGAGTACCCGGGGATCTTCGCGACGACCGCGTCGCGCTTCAGGTTGCACGACACCCCGATCGGGAAGAACAGGAAGCGACTCGTCTTGCACTCGTACGTCTGCTTCGTGACGTCGATGAACGTGTCGTTCGGCTTCACGTAGGTGCCGCACCCCGGTTGGTGCACCGGCACGTCGTGCGCGGGGGTGACCAGCACGAACGACGGGCACTGTGCCGACGTGCTCACGGAGATGCCGGCGGCGCTCGCGCTGAAGCCCTGGCAGGGGAGGTCTCGGCCGTACTCGACCGTGCCCCGGACGTGCTTCAGGCCGATGTCCGGGCACTCGGGGGATGTCGAGAACAAGCTCGCGAACAGACACAGCAGTTGGATCATCGTGTGGCCTCCAGGAAGGTGAACGGACGCAGGGTCGCGCCTCGCACGATGCAGTGGCCGGCGCTCGCCCACGGTGACGATCCGGTGGGCAGAAATTGGATGTCCACGAACGTCCTCGCGCTGGCGACATGGGCGGATCCGCGCCGTACAATCCGCCGGGTCGGGCCGAAATCCCGGCCCGGCACCACGCTTCGCAACCCTCCACCCCCCTCGGACCAGCACCATGAAACAGCTCGCCTTCCTCATTGTTGCCCTGTGCGCGATCCCGACGATCGGCCGTGCGCAGGAGCCGGTCATCCCCGATGGCGGATTCGCCGCGTTCGGCTACGGCTTCGGTTGTGGGGCGCCGGCGCCGATGACGATGATCCCGCAGTTCGTCGTCGAGAACGACGGGCGCGAAGAGACGTTCGACGTCGTGCAGTTGCCGGCGTCGACGGTGGGCGCCGTGATGGTGTTCGGGGACATGCTCGGCAACTTCCCGCTCGACGACTACGGCATGCCGGGCTGCATCGTCTACATCACGCAGTCCTACTTCTCGTGGCCGTTGACGTTGAACGGTTCGACCGCGAGCGCGACGTTCGAAGTCGGTCCGTTGCCGCTGATCGACCTGTTCTGGCAGGCGTTCGCGCTCGCCCCGGCCGCGAATGCCGCTGGCATCGTGAGTTCGAACGCGCTCTGGTGGCAGCCCGGCGACGCGTGATCGGGTCCGCCCGAGTCACGCCTGGAGGTCTCTCTCGTTCCTGATCAGGACTCACGATGAAACGACTTGCAGCGATTGCGTTCGGACTGGCGTTGACGGCCGTGGGTTCGGCCCAGGATCCGGGCGTCCCCGTCCTCGGTTTTGCCTCGATGACCTTCGGATCCGGTTGTGGCACCGGCCCGGTTTCGTTCGATCCGCCGGCCGGCGTCGTGTTCAACGACGGCTCGTCCGAGAGCTTCTCGGTCTCGGGGTTGTCCTCGTCGACGCTCGCGAGCGTGCTCGTGATGAGCGCCTTCGAGGGTGCGGTCGACCTGACCGCGTTCGGGATGACCAGTTGCACGCTGTACCTCGGTCCGGTGGCGGCGACGTTCCCGATGACGCTGGACACGGTCGGAGGGGCAGCGACCAGTTTCCCAGTGGGGCCGCTGCCGCCGGCGATGCTGTTCTGGCAGGTCCTCGTGCTCTCGCCCGGCGAGAACCCGTTCGGCATCGTGACGAGTGACGGGCTCCGCTGGGATCCCGAGTTCATCTGACGCGCGGCGGGAGGCCGCCGTCCGTCAGTCCGCAGCCTGCCCGGTCAACGCGCGCAGGAACGTCGCGATCGACTTCGCCTGTGCGTCGGTCAGGTCGCGGTTGAGCTGCACCTTGGCCATGTTCGCGACCGCCTCCTCGAGCGTCGCGATCGACCCGTCGTGGTAGTAGGGCGCGGTCCGACCGACGTTGCGGAGCGGCGAGACCTTGAAGAACCAGTCGAGCGTGGCGTCGTTCTTCAGCGCGCCGTGGCCGCGGTCCGCGCCGCTCCACGGCAGCGCGAGCCCGAGCTTCTGCGGCATGCCGCCACCCAGCGTGCGTCCCATGTGGCAGGACACACAGCCGGTGTTGATGAACTGCGTGAGGCCGGCCTTCTCGGCGGCGTTCAGCGCTTCGTCGTTCCCGTCCAGGAAATCATCCCATCGCGAACGGGTCTCGAGCGTGCGCAGGAACGTGCCGATCGCTCGCGCGGCGTTCTTCGCGCTGCGCGGCTCGGATTCGCCGGGGAACGCCAGCCGGAACGGTGCCGAGTAGTCGTTCGCGTTCTGCAGCGCCTTGGTGACCTCGTCGTCGCTCGCGAAGCCGTGGGCGCGGGCGACCTCCTCGACCGTCTTCACGCGGTAGTCCCAGAACTGGGAGAACTGCAGGTACGCGTTGAACGTCGACGGCGCGTTGCGCGTCATGCCGGGCGAGGTGCGCTTGCCGTCCTGGCCGTAGCCGTCGAGTGGGTGGCAGGACGCGCACGACGTCGTGTGGTCGCGTGCGATGCGGGCGTCCGCGTAGAGCGCGCGCCCCAGCGAGACCTCCGCGTCGCGCAATTCTCTCGCTCCCGGTTCCGGCGGGTCGGCGCTGAACATCGTGCGCGCCATCGCCGGGTCGAACTCGGCCTCGCCCGAACCGCCGCCCGTGTTCTCCTCGATCTTGTAGATCGCACCCGCGTGGTCGCCGGCGTAGATGTTGCCGGCGGGGTCCTTGCCCCACGTCGTGATGAGCTTCGGCCAGCGACCGAGCTCCATGAGGTCCTCGACCTCGACGGTGACGTTGGTGTCGTCCGGTACGTCGAGTGCCCAGACGCGGCCGGACAGGAAGTCGCCGAACACGTACTTCCCGGTCAACCACGGGATCGCATCGTTGGTGTAGAGCTGGCCGCCGATCACCGACATGCCGCGCGTGCGACCGTAGACGTGCAGAGGCGGCTGCGGCTTCTCGTCACCGAGCGCCCAGTCGTTGCGCGGGTAGCGGCCCTCCACGTAGGGCCAGCCGTGATGGCGACCACGGATCGCGAACGTCAGCTCCTCGTTCTTGTCCTCGCCGATCTCGCCGACGATCAGGCGGCCGTCCGGCAGGAAGGTCATGCGCCACGGGTTGCGGAACCCCCAGGCCCACGTCTCGGGTGGGATCTTCGCGTGTCCGAGGAACGGGTTGTCGGCGGGAATGCCGTAGCCCTTGTCACCCGTCCGTCCATCGGGGTCGATGCGGAAGATCTTGCCGCGCATCAGTTCGGCGGCCGAGCGTCCGATCAGCCACTCGCCGATCTCGCCGTCGCCGACACCGATGTACAGGTAGCCGTCGGGGCCGAACACGATCTGGCCGCCGTTGTGGTTGTCGTTCTCCTGCACGTTGCGGAAGAAGATCCGCTCGTCGCGCGCGACGTAGCCGGGTTCCTTCGGGTCGAGGCTCCACTCGGAGACGCGCGCCTCGCGCGATCCGTCGGCGAATCGCCAGTTGTAGTGCGTGTAGAGCTTCGGCGTGTTCGGGAAGTCCGGGTGCAGCGCGATGCCGATCAGGCCGGACTCGCCGCCGGTGAACACGCCCTCGGATCCGTCCTTCGACTGCTGGAGTCGCAGGACGAGGATGCGCTTGGACTTGGGATCGTCCATCGAGTGGCACATCACCGCGCCGAACTTCGAGGACGTGAACATCAGCTTGCCGTCCTTCGTGAACTCGATGCCGGTGATCATTCCGCCCGGTCGCGTGATCTCGGTGAGCTGGATCGGGCGGTTCGATTCGTCGTCGGAGAGTTCGTTGACGACGCGGATCACCGTCAGGTCGCCGAAGTCGTACGACTCGGTGACCGTGTGGTCGGCGATGAAGTACTCCTTCAGCGTGTCGCGCACGACCGTGTCGGAGTGGTCGTAGGCGACCCAGATCTTCCGCTTCCAGCGGACCCGGGAGATCAGTCGTTGGGCGAAGTACTGCTCGGTACCGACGCCGTTGTCCTCGAGGACCGTGTGCTCGACGCCGCGGGCCTTCAGCCCCTCGATGACGGCGTTCGTGCCCCCGCGCGGAACGATGAAGACGGCCTCGTCCTTGTTCGCCGCCAGCACCAGCTTCTCGATCGCGGCTTCGACCGGGTCGACCGGCTTCCGGGGTTCCTGCGTCGGCTGCTGTTGGGCGTCCTGCGGGTTCGCGAATCGCGGGGGTTCGGGGCGTTTCTCACGTTCCTGGCAGGAAACCAGCGCGAGGCCGGCGAGGACGGCGAGTGCGGTCAGAGAGCAGCGAGCATGGTTCATGGTTCCGTCGGCCGAATCGTCGCCCCGCGGTCGGGTGATTGCCACCCCCGCGAGAATCGCGACCAGGAGATCTCCTGACTGTTTCGAGCGGATCGGGTCGCGGACCTCAATCCCGTCCGGTCGACGATCGTCCCGTCGATGACAACGGCAGGATCAGCTCAGTCGATCGCGTAGGACGTCGGCGAGTCGTTCGGGCTCGTCGGTGCCGATCCGGAACCGCCGCCCCGTGCGCAACTCGAGTTCGACAGCATCCAGCCCGGAGACGTTCCACAACCAACCGCTCGGTGTGAGCCGGATGCCCCAGCCGTACCACCAACTGTTGCGGACGGCTTCGACCCGGGCGATGTCGCCGAGCGGGATCCGCCTGCGGATCCACCCCGGGCCGAAGCGGATCTCGACGCGGCGTTCGTCGACCTCGACCGTCAGCGTCGAGAACATGCCGGCGACGAGCAGCAGCGCAGCCGCGGTCACGATCGCGATCGTCGTCACGGCTGGCTCGTGGGGGCGCGCCAGAAACGACAGCGCGACCATCGTGATGCCGACCACCGCGATCGTGACGAGGATCACGGTGCCGACCTGGGTGTGGCGATAGCTCTTCATCGGAAGCGACGGCTATCGGCTGATCCGGGACCGATTCGCGCCGAAACCGCAGTTTATCCGAAATCCGGGTAATGGCTCGACCCGCTCGGTTAACTGCTGGGCGTGACCCACGGAATCGACGCATCCGAGTCGTTCGCCAAGCTCGTCGCGCAGCACCAGTCGCGGCTGTGGGCGTTCGTGTTCTCGATCGTCGCCGAGCCGCACCTCGCGGCCGACGTGTTCCAGGAGACCAATCGGGTGCTGTGGGAGAAGGCC
>JAGQQZ010000056.1 GCA_020425915.1 Planctomycetota bacterium
CCGCCGGCGCCCGCCGCCCGGCTTCCGGCGGGGGCCCGCCAGCGGGGGGCGGCCGGACACCTGAGGCGGTGGCCTGGGGCTGCCCGATGGTGGCGCGCGCCCGCCGCGAATGAGGATGCGCACTCCCTCGTGTTGCCTTTGATCCGAGCGTTCGCGAGCCGACGACCTCACCTCACGCGTCGTCGAACCCACCCGCCTCGAGCAGCATCTGCTGCATGAACGCCAGGTAGTGGATCTTCAACAGCGTCAGGTCCTCCTCGAGCCCTTCGAACACGACCTCCGCTTCCATGTCCTCCGCGGTGAATCCGCCGGTGATGAACATCGACAGCCGTGCTGCGTTCAGCGCGGACAGCCACGCGTAGCGGTGCTCGACCGGGATACGGATCGCGAACTCGGTCTCGTCGATCTCCCGGAGCGAGGTCAGGTCTTGTTCGACGATCTCGATCCGGCCGAGGTACAGATGCTCGATCTCTGGTAGCGCGTATTTCCGCCACTGTTCGGCGTCGTCCTCGTCCTCGTAGGCGTTCGGCAGCAGGCGTTGGCGAACGGCCGGGTCGTCGTCCCGTAGCACTTCGGGCAACCGGAACAGGGTCTCGGCGAACAGCGGCGGTAGGCCGCGAAACTCCATGTTGCCTTCGAGATCGACGAGGACCTGCATGGGACGGCTACGCTTCCGAGGTCTCGAGCGTGGCCTTGAGATGGAAGCCGTGCAGCTTCGAGACGTAGAGTTCGGCGCGTTCGCGCTCGCCGGTCCACACGACCGACCGGCCGGTCGAGTGCACCTCACGCATCAAGCGATCGGCCTTGGACTGCGGGTAACCGAACACGTCCATGAAGACCTGCGTCACGTAGCTCATCAGCGTAACCGGGTCGTCGTGCACGATGACGTTCCATGGGCGCGCCGTCCGGGTCTGGACATCGACCTCGGTCTCGGTGCTCTCGGCGGTCTGGGCCGCACGAACCTCCAGGACATCGCGCATCGATCGGATCGTATCCGCCACGTCGTCCGCCGTATATGGTGCCGCTGCCTTGTCCGTCGTCACCAAGTCCCTTCCGCGTCTCGCTGCACCGCTCGTGGTTTCGTTCACGTTGCGGTTCCTGTTCCAACTCGTCGACCTCGTCTACGCGAGTCGGCTCGAAGACGCGCAGGCCTCGGTCGCTGCGATCGGGCTCTGGTCGCCGTTCTTCAGCGTGTTCCTCGCGATCTGGGTGGGACTGTCGGCGGGATTCACGGCCAACCTTTCGCGTGCGTTCGGCCGCCGCGACGAGGCGCGCATCCGCGAGCTCAAGGCATCGATGCGACGGATCCTCGCGTACCTCATCCCGTCGCTGACACTCGGTGGCGCGGGATTCTGGTTCGTCGTCCCCTACCTCGATCTCGAACCCGAACTCGCGCACGCGTTCCGCGTCTACGCCACGACGCTCGGCCTCGGCATCCCGCTCGCGAGTTTCTGGTCGATCTTCCCCGATTCGATCGTCAAGGCCCATCACGACACACGCAGCACGATGATCGCCGGTCTATGCTCCACCGGCACGAACGTCACATTGAACACCGTGTTCGTGTTCGCGTTCGGCTGGGGGATCTTCGGGATCGGCCTCGCCACCGTGCTCTCGCGCTTCGCATCGCTGGCCTACGCGGCCCACCGGGCCCGCAGGTTGGAATCGAGACGGTGGTCGGAATCGGGCTGGCACGAGGAACCGACACAGTCGTGGAACCCCGGCGTGCGAGCGATCCTCGTGCTCTCGCTACCCGCGGCCCTGACTTTCGGCCTCACGGCGCTCGAGACAGCCTACGTGAACCTCAACCTCACGATCCTGCCGAACGCGAAGCAGGCGTTGGCCACGTTCACCGTGTTCGACCGCATGCTGCAACTCTCGCTGATGCCCGTGATCGGCGCATCGGTGGCCGTGCTGCCGTACGTCGCTCGCAACGTCGCGGAGGGGAGAGTCGAGGAAGTCTCTTCGAACCTACGCCGCACGCTGTTGCTGGGCGCCGGGATCGCGCTCGTGGTCACGGTGAGTTCGGGCCTGCTGTTCCCCCACACGATCGGTCGGTTCTTCTTGCGTGGCGAGGACGCGGACATCGAACCAGCGATCACGGCGCTGCGACTGCTGCCGATCGCTGCCCTCGCCGCGATCCCGTTCATCATCCTGCGACCGGTGTTCGAAGCTGTCGGTCGCCCGCGGGCGGGGATCATCGTGTCGACGTTGCGCTTCGCGGTGTTCTCGCTGCCGCTGATCACGATCGGCGTCGCGATCGCGAAGGCCGCGGACGGCGACCCCGTGCTCGGTCTC
>JAGQQZ010000694.1 GCA_020425915.1 Planctomycetota bacterium
CCTCGGACTCTACGATCGGCGAGTCTCACCGACCGAACTCCTCGCATGGCGCCAAGACCTCGGGCCCGCGACGCTCCACCCGTTCGAGCCGTCCGGATCCTCACTGCTGAGCGAGTACGCCGCGTGAGGTCCCACACGGAAGTAGGCCAGTTACTGGAGTAGGATCCAGCGTTCGTCGTCACGACCGCGATAGGCGCCCTCCTCGACCTCGTTCCGCGGAATCCCACACCCCGGCCTCGGCAACGCGCGATGCCCTCGCCGGTCTTCTTTCCACCCGACGTACTGACGCATCTTGTTCCTACTGAACGCCGGATCTCCGATCTCCGGCACGAAGAACGCCGTGTGACCCGGCGGGCTTAGCGACAACGGCCACGCATACACTTCGAACGGGTAGCGATCGGGTTGCACGCCTGAATCGATCGGGATCGGACTCCGAGTCAGCATCAAGCAGTAGTGCTTGCTCTCGAACATCATGCAACTGACGTCCGACAGCTCTGACGGGCACTCGTGCAGATGCGGCAAGTAGGATTCGGGGTGCCCGTGCCATTCGGCACAAGCTGCTCGAAACCGTGACTCGAGTCGTCGCGCGGCATCTAGGTCGTCCAGGTCGATGGGCTCCATCTCCTGCGCGACGGCGAGGAGCGTGCGCGCGGCCTCTTCGGCCCGGGTCTCCACGCGTGCCGTGCGTTCGGCCGATCTCGCAGGCACGATCAGGCTGAGTGCCACGAGTCCGACGCCCACCCAGACGAGTGAGTTCGTGAGATTGGGGATGCGGATCGCCACGTTCGCTACGTTGCGCGATCGGGCCTGGTCGCGCAAGTCGTGTGGGATTCTCGGCTCGTGCGATACTCTGCAGGCCGTGGCCAACGACCGCATCGACCTGCGAATGCCCGAGCCGGTTCGGGGTCTACTCGCCGGGCTCGGAGACAGGGCGCGTGTCGTCGGTGGAGCGATCCGCGATCGTCTATTCGGTGAGCCGCGGGTGATCGATTGGGATCTCGTAACGACACTGGAATCCGACGCGGTTGCGCGAGGCTTCGTCGCGGAGGAGATCCATCACGATCGAGCGTTCGGCGTGGTGCGAGGCCGGGTCGGGAAACTCGAGATTTCGATCGCGACGTACCGGCGAGACGGTCGGTACGGCGATCGTCGCCACCCGGACTCGGTCGAGTTCATCGCCGACGTCGGCGAAGACGCCGAGCGTCGTGACTTCTCGATCAACGCGATCTACGCCGATGTGGACGGCGCCATCGAGGATCCGATCGGCGGGTGCGCCGACGCGGAGCGGCGGGTCCTCCGAGTCATCGGTGACGCGCGCGACCGATTGGCCGAAGATCCGCTGCGAGTCCTGCGCGGAGCTCGGTTCGCCGCGCGATTCGGGCTGGACTGGGAACCGGCGAGCCTGGCGGCGGCGCGGCAGGTGGCGCGGCATTCCGGATCGTTGCCGGCCGCGCGGGTGTTCCAGGAGCTCGACGGAGCGCTCGCCCGAGGGGCACCGAGCCTGCCACGTGAACTGGATCGGGTCGGACTCTGGAACGGGATCTTCCGCTCGGCGCCGGACGTCACGCCGCCGCTCGGCCGTCGCTTGCAGGGGCTGTCGGGAGCATCGCCGGAACTGCGTTGGAGCGCGTTCCTCGCGGACTTCCCGGACGCTGGCGCGATCCTGCGCGATTTCTCGGCGCCACGCGACCTCCGACGGGCCGTCGAAGCGACCTTGGCCGGGGCCTCGGCCTTGCTCGACTTGCCACGGGCCGGTCGGTCGGAACGCCGTCGACGTCTCGAGTCCTCGACGCTGCCGAGCCAGATCGATCTGCTCCGGGCACGGGTCGGGGCCGGAGAGATCGAGCCCGGCCGCTTGGAGCAGGTCCTCGAATTGGTCGCGCACGGACCGCCGGCACGGCTGATTTCCGGCGCCGACGTGCTTGCGCGCGGTGTCTCCGATGGCCCGGCGGTTCGCCGGCTGCTCGACGACGTCGAAGCGCGTCTGCCCGATGACGCGGATCGTTCGAGGGCTCTCATCGAACTCGACGCATGCATCGCGCGTTCGGTCAAGCCGGGACCGGATGCTGGTCGATAGTAGACCGACCAGACCGTCGCGAATCGCTACGGTCGAGGAGCTTGGTGATGGGGCAAGACTGGGGCGATTCTGATTTCGAGGGCTTCCGCCGCAATCGTAAGCGGCGTCGCCTGGAGGCGGGTCCGAAGCGGGATCTCGGCCGTCGTGCCGGTGTCCTGCGGGAGATCGAAGCGACGGAAGCTGCGGAGATGGCGAACGAGCGCATGAGCCGCGAGGTCCATGAGTTCTTCTCCGACGCGACTCGCACCGCGGCCGAAATCGTTGCGCGCTTCACCGAGGAGGTGGAGAGCGAGCACTCGCAGCACATCACGCAGGAGATGCTCGACTTCCTGCACGATGCCGTGAACCGCGCCCAGGACATGATCATCGAGTTGCGTTCTCGTGGTGATGTCTCGACCGTCGGGATCGCGGAGATGGAAGCGAACCTGCAGAACATCCTGGGTCATCAGCTCGACGAGTTCCGAGACGCGGGAACCGCGCAACTGGGCGACAAGCACATCGGGCAGGATCCGTTCGCGGAATCCACGCACCGAGACGAAGCGCGGGACTCGGACCTGTTGAGTTCGGTCGGTGAGGCCGAACCTCGCGAGATCGAGGAGCACCTCGTCGCGGAGGTTGTGGAAACTTCGGACGATACCGATGTGGAGGACTCCGCGGATGACGTCGAGATTCCGGCGTTCCTCCGTCGACTCGCGGGCGATCAGAAGCGATTGGTCGCGACCCTGAAGTCGCTCGTGGCCACCGAAGCGATGACCAAGGACGAGGCGCTGGGCGTCTTCCACGCGCTCGCCGGTCAGGACTGAGCGACCGGCGTCAGGTCAGAGCGATCCGCTTGGAGATCGACCGAGCGATCGGGATCGCGGCCGCGATCCCGACGCTTTCAAGCCAGCGTCCGCTGCCGAGGCAGAGCAGACTCGTGTAGCACATCGTACCGAGCAGGAGCCAGGTCATCGACTGGCGGATCGCTGCCTGATTCCAATCCTGGCCGCGACCGCGGACCCGGCGGGCGAACAGGACCGCGAGCACGAAACCGAGCGCGGCGGCCGGCCACGGACGTTCGAGTCCGAGCAGGACGAGCGGTGCCGTGAGCGGTGGGACGGTTTGCACGGCGACGACGGCACGGGGTCGGACCTTGGGCTCGTCCTCGAAGATCCCCAGCACGGTCACGGCAACGATGTACGCCGCGTAGACTCCTGCGGCGATCCAGACCATGCGGTCCTCGGGCAACGTGGACGTGGCGACGACGGCGCCGGCGAGCAAGTTCATCCCGCGCAGCGCGCCCATCGTGCATGCGCCGAGTGCGGGCGAGCGCTTTAGCAGGTAGTCATAGGCCAGGACCAGGATCGCCAGAGTCGCCCAGAACGCGACGAACGGAGAGATAGCGATTCCCGCCGCCAGCAGGGCGAAGCCGAGCGCGAGCGCGGTGGCCGCCGAGACGGCTCCGCTCGGGATCGGACGTTCCGGTCGCTGTCGAGCGTCTTCCCGGCGATCGGCGTGGTCGTTCAACACCATCCCGGCGCCGTAGACGAGCACGCTCGCTGCGGCGGCGCGAACGAGCTCCATGCTCCACGGCGTGCCGACGAGGCACGCTCCGGCGATCACGTCGGCGGCCGGTGAGAAGAGCGTGCCGACTCGTAGCAGGCGGAGGTAGGCGATCAACGGGTCGTGGTCGACGACGTCGTCAGAGGAGTCTGAGGATGTCGTTGTACGTCACGAACAGCATCAGAGCGATGACGAACACGAGTCCCAGGACCTGGGAGTACGTCATGACCTGGGTGCTGACGGGCGAACCCTTGACCTTCTCGATCAGCAGGAACAGGAGGTGGCCGCCATCCAGCACCGGAATCGGTAGGACGTTCACGACCGCCAAGTTGATGCTCAGGATCGCGAGGAAGTAGAAGAACACCGCCCAGCCCTGTTCGGCGAAGTGATAGCTCGCGCGCGAGATCGTCACGATCCCACCCAGGTTCTTCGCCGCGACGTCACCCCGGAAGATCTTTCGCAACGTCACGTAGAGCTGTTGGATCATGTCGATCGAGGCGGTGCAGCCGGCGCGCACCGCCTCGCCGAACGAGTCCACTCGATAGACCCACGTCAGCGGTTCGAGTGGGCAGGTGAACCCAAGGCTCGCGACGGTCTCTCGTGCCGGCGCGAGCGTGATGTCGACGCGTTGACCGTCGCGCGACAGTTGGAATCGCATTGGATTCTCGCCTGCGTCGAACACTGCGTCCACGAGGTCTTGCCACTCGAGGATCTCGTTCCCGTCGATCGCGGCGACGATGTCGCCGGTGTGGATCCCCGCCGTTTGCGCGGGCGAATTCGGCAGCGGACGAAGCATGACGCCGTGCCGGTCGCTGAAGGCGAACGCGACGTTGTCGAAGAACGCGGCTCGCTCTTCGGACGAGACCGGGAACTGCAGCACTCGCTCGTGGCCGTCCCGCGTGATCTCGAGCGTCATCTCCGCCGCCGCGGATGTCGGAGGCGTGCCCAGGAACGGCGTGGCGTCGACGCTGCGGAGCAAGTCGCCACGCAGAATCCCGGATCGCGCGACGACGGGGACCGAGCTGCGGATTCCCTCGACCGTCCGACCGATCGGTGTCACACCGACGCGCGCGCGCTGGGTCTGCACGGTCTTCGGTACGTAGGACACGTCGA
>JAGQQZ010000695.1 GCA_020425915.1 Planctomycetota bacterium
CGATCGCGCTGCTCGTCGCCGCACAGTTCCTGTGCTCGGCCTACGATCCGCGTCACTACCTGCCGACGGAGGCCGACCGGGCGATCGGGGATCACCTGCTCGAAGTGCTCGAAGCCTCGCCGGGCCCGATCATGATGCCGGTACACGGTCATTGGGCCCGCCGCACGGGCCACGAGCCGTCGGCGCACGTGCTCGCGATGTGGGACGTCTGGCGCGGCCCCGATCCCGAACTCGCGGAGCGGATGCGTCGGGACTATTTCGCGTTCGTGCGCGAGCACCACTGCGACCTCGTGATCCTCAACGAGCCCGAGGCGCAGAAGTACATGGAGTTCCTGCTGCCCGATCCGGAACGCATCGACCCGAGCGCGAGCCCGGAAGAACGGGACCGGCAAGTGGCCCTGCAGGTGATCTCGACGTGGGACTTCGAGCCGCTGTTCGAGGACTCCGTCGAGCCCGACGGATCGATCGCGCTGCAGCGGAACGGCCGCCCCCTGTTCATGCCGGTCGTCGGTCTGCAGACGCGACCGAAGCAGATCTGGCGCAGGAAACGCTGAGCCCGATCCGGTAGCGTCGACGGCATGCTGCGCGTGTCCGGACTCCGGCGAACCTACGGCGACTTGGTCGCCGTCAGTGGACTCGATCTCGTGGTGGAGCCCGGGCAGATCTTCGCGTTGCTCGGCCCGAACGGGGCCGGGAAGAGCACGACCGTGCAGTGCATCGTCGGGCTGCTGACGCCCACGGCCGGGAAGATCGAGATCGACGGGATCGACGTCACCGTGGATCCGGTCGGCGCGCGACGGCGCGTCTCGTACGTCCCGGAGGTGGCCGCGCTCTACGACGAACTGACTCCCGTGGAGTACCTCCAACTCCGCGGTCGTCTGTTCGACCTCGACGAGCCGACGATCGAAGCGCGTTCGAACCGGCTGCTCGTCGGTTTCGGTCTCGGCGACCGGCGGAACGCGCCGATCGGAGAGTTCTCGAAAGGGATGACGCAGAAGGTCTCGCTCGCCGCCGCGCTGTTGACGCAGCCTCGGTTGCTCGTGCTCGACGAGCCGTTGTCGGGACTCGACGTCGAGACGACGCTGGTGTTCAAGGAACTGCTCCGCACGTTCGCGGGCCGTGGCGGCACCGTGCTCTACTGCAGCCACATGCTCGACGTCGTCGAGACGATCGCGGACCGGATCGCGATCATCGATCACGGGGAACTGGCGGCATCGGGCTCGCTCGCCGATCTCGAGCGCCGCGCGGGCACCGAAGGGGCGCGCCTCGAACAGCTGTTCCAGTCGCTCACCAAGGCGTCCGACCCCCACGAGCGCGCGCTGGAGATCCTCGGCGACTGACCGGATCCGCCCCCGGCCCGGCTCAAGTTCGTGGACGGATCTGCCGATGGCATGGGCATGTTGCGTGTCAAACTCGGGTTCGTTGCCGTCGCGCTGTCGGTTTCGGGCTGTGGTCCGAGTCACGAGCAGAGCGCGATCGAAGCGTTCGAACGCTTCCAGTCCGCCCTGTTCGCACGCGACGAGGACGCCGTTCGGCGCACGCTGACCCGGGAGTCACGCCAGGTCGTCGAGCACCTGCCCTGGGAACGACTCTCGAACCAGGAACCGCTCGCGCCGATCGGCTGCGAGGAGAGCAACGGCAGGTTCCGCGTCACGGTCCGGGATCCGAATCGCGACGACGCGGAGGCGATCTGGGTCGTCGTCCGCGAGGACAGCCACTGGCGCGTCGACCTGATCGAGTCCACGCGGTTCAACCACCGAGAAGTCGCGCTACCGGGCCCGGCGATGACGCTGCGGCCGCAGGCGCTGACCGACGTTCAGGTCCGAGAGGCGGCGGCACGTCTCCAAGGCTCACACGACGACTGAGTCCGGCTCGGTTCGCTCCGGTTCGGTTGGAACCTGGCGCCCGAATCGAGTAACAGGGCGTCTCCGTTCCGGCCTCGGCCCACGACCACCGACATGAGCGACGTCCTCAAGACCCTGATCCTCGGCTCCGGCCCCGCCGGCTACACCGCCGCCATCTACTCGGCACGCGCCAACATGAACCCCGTCGTTCTCGCCGGCAACCAGCCCGGCGGACAACTGACGATCACGACCGACGTCGAGAACTACCCGGGTTTCCCCGAGGGTGTCATGGGGCCCGAGATGATGGAACTGTTCCGCAAGCAGGCGGAGCGCTTCGGCACGCGCGTGGAGTTCGAGGTCGGCGAGAAGGTCGACCTGTCGCAGCGCCCGTTCAAGGTGTGGACGAACGCGGACAAGGTCTACGAGTGCGAGAGCCTGATCGTCAGCACGGGAGCGTCGGCGATCTACCTGGGACTCGAGAACGAACTCGCGCTCCAGGGCCGGGGCGTGTCGGCTTGTGCGACGTGCGACGGATTCTTCTTCAAGGGCAAGCGCGTGTTCGTCGTCGGTGGCGGAGACTCGGCATGCGAAGAAGCGACCTTCCTGACGAAGTTCGCCAGCGAAGTACACATGCTCGTCCGCCGCGACGAATTCCGCGCGAGCAAGATCATGGGCGAACGCGCGCTCTCGAACGACAAGATCACCGTGCACTGGCACACCGAACTCCTCGACGTCCTCGACGTGAGCCAGGGCAAGGTCACGGCGCTCGAACTGCAGAACAACCAGACCGGTGAGACGTGGCAGGAACCCGCGGACGGCCTGTTCCTCGCGATCGGGCACAAGCCGAACACCGAGATCTTCCGCGGCATGCTCGACATGGACGACAAGGGCTACCTGATCACCAAGCCCGATCGGACGGCGACGAACATTCCCGGCGTGTTCGCCTGCGGCGACGCCCAGGACAGCTACTACCGCCAGGCGATCACCGCCGCCGGAACCGGCTGCATGGCGGCGATCGAAGCCGAGCGCTGGCTCGAAGAGCACTGACGTTCGCGCGGACGTCAGTCGCCAGCGAATCGCGCGAGTGCCAACTCCTTCACGCCGCGCAGATCCAGCTTGCCGGTTCCGAGGACCGGCAGCTCGTCCACCTGCACGAACGCACTCTCGCGCGGGATGAACAGGTTCGGCAGCCCGCGTCGCTCCAGCTCGGCCCTGATCTCGGGGATCCTCGACTCGTCGAGCGTGTGCAGCACCACGAGTTGCTCACCCTTGGAGTCCGACGGGATCCCCGTCACCGCGAACACCTGAGCGATCGCACCGGCCGCGTCCTGGAGTTCGGTCTCGACCCGACCGTGCGGCACCATCTCGCCACCGATCTTCGAGAAGCGCGACAGACGATCGGTGATCGTGATGTAGCCGTCGTCGTCGACCCGCGCGATATCGCCGGTGGAGTACCATCCGTCGTGCAGGACCTCCGCCGTCAAATCGGCGCAACCGAGATAGCCACGCATCACGTTCGGCCCCATGACCTCGAGGACACCGGTCTCGCCGATCGGCAGCGGGTCGCGTGACTCGGGATCGACGACCCGCACCGAGATGCCGGGCAACGGCTGGCCGACGGTGCCACGGCGCGACGCCGGCTGGTAGAACCCCGGGGCGCGGAATCCCGGTGCGTTGACCGCGACGACGGGAGCGCACTCGGTCGTCCCGTACCCCTCGAGCGGCCGGACCCCGAACTTCTCCTCGAACGCATCCGCGATCCGCGCCGGCAGCTTCTCGGCGCCGACGACGACGAGACGCAGCGATCCGAACTGGCCGGGCGTGCAACGTCGGGTGTAGATCTGCAGGAACGTCGGCGTCGCGATCAAGAGCGTGAGCGAGTAGCGCTGCACGGTCCGACCGACGGCCACCGCATCGAGCGGGTTGGCGCAGAACACGGTGGCGATCCCGTTGCGGAGCGCGAACCACAGGCCGAGCGTTCCGAACGAGTGGAACAGCGGAAGCGAGCCCAACATCCGATCGTCCTTCGTGACCGGAATCGCCTGCGCCACGCCATCCGCATTCGACCCGATGTTGTGGTGCGTCAGCACGACGCCCTTCGGATCGCCCGTGCTGCCGCTGCTGAAGATCACCGTCGCCGGATCCCCGGGCTTGACGACGGCGTCCGATCCACAGGTCCGCTCGAGCCAGACGATCGGCATGAACAAGGCGGCAAGCACGGACCGAGCGCGGAGGACGACGCTGATCCGCCGCTCGAGGTCCTCGCAGAAGATCGGTTCGACGCCCGCGGGCAACTCCACCCCGACTCGCTCCAGGAAGGCACGCGAGGTCACGACGTTGCGCAGCTCGGCCCGCTCGATCGCCGCTCGCATGACCGCGGGTCCGGTCGTGAAGTTCAGATTCACCGTCGTGCGGCCGGCCAACGACGCCGCGATGTTGACCGCTGCGCCCGCGACGCTCGGCGGCAGCAAGACCCCGACACGCGAGACATCCGACCACTCCGCGCGCAGCTCGCGCGCGATCGCCACCGCGCTCGCGAGCAATCCGATTCGCGACACCCGCGGCACCCGTTCGTCGGCCGCGGCGAGTCGCCACGGCACGCGGCGGGCCGATCGGACGAACTCTGCGTGGAGCGGCCCAGCGTCCTCGATGCGTTCGGCCCACGCGGCCGACGCCAACTCCCGAACGCGCGCCCGCACCTCCGCACCCGACACGCTCGCCGGCAGTTGATCGCCGAACGACACGGTGATCTTGCGCGGGATCTGCAGCCACTTCGATCGACTGAAGCTCAAGAGGCTGCCCCACACACGATCGAGGTGCACCGGGACGACTGGCACGTTCCGCCCCTTGATGATGCGTGAGAAACCGCGTCGGAACGGCAGCATCTGGCCGGTGCGCGTGATCTCACCCTCGGCGAAGATGCAGACGAGTTCGCCGCGATCGAGCGCCTCGCCGGCCAGACGGATCGACTCGAGCAACTCGCGCGGCGGCGCATCCTGTGCGATCGGCACGAACCCGAACAGTCGCATGAACCAGCGGAGCCATCGCTTGTCGTAGACCGACTTCTCGACGATGAATCGCACCGGCCGGTCGAGGCTCGCCGAGATCAGCAGTCCATCGACGAACGACTCGTGGTTGCAGACCAGCAGCGCACCCCCGTCCGTGGGAACGTGCTCGGCGCCGCGCACCCTGAGTCGGTAGATCGTCTGCGTCAGCAGGACGAGCACGAGCCGAACACCGGCCTGCGGCAACAACCAGAGCGCCCACGCGGTGCCGATCAGGGTCGCGATCGCCGCGGCGACGAACACACCAGCGGAGTCGATCGAGTGCCGCGCCAGCGCATCGCAGGACAGCGAACCGACGAGGATCCCGCCGTACTGCGCCGCGTTCACCAGGGCGATCACCGCGCCGCGACGACTCTTGGGCGCGTGGATCTGGATCAGGGTGTTGAGCGGCACGATGACCCAACCGCAGAACACGCCGACCGCAGCCATCCACACGACCACGCCGTGGAAGCCCGGCGTCGAGAGCCCGATCGCGGCGCATGCCGCCGTGATCCCGAGCGTGCCGAGCGGGATCCAACCGGTGTCGACCCGACCGCGCGACAACTTGCCGACGAGGTACGCACCGAGCGCGACCCCGACGCCACTGGCCGCCAGCGGCAGCGGCGCCTGCTCGACACCGAGCGACAGGCGCGCCTTCGCGTAGACCAGTGCGTCCTGCGAAACGAGACTCGCGATCGCCCAGAAGAACACGGAGCCGGCCGAGGCGAGCCACAGCACGCGATCGTCGCGCACCGCTCGCCACGCCTCGCCGACCACGGTTCGGATCGGCAGGGCCGCACTCGCCGGCGGGACCTCGGGCAGTCGCAGGATCGCTGCGAACCCGACGACGGCGTTCGCGGTCAAGAACAAGCCGATCCACCAGACCGGACCGCCATCGAACGAGGACGTCAGGTCCAGCAGGTGACCCGCGCTCGCCGTCCCGGCGATGATCGCGACCATCGTCCAGGTCTCGATCCGGCCGTTGCCGCGGATCAGTTCACGCGGCGAGAGGATCTCGGGCAGGATCCCGTACTTGGCTGGACTGAACAGCGCGCTCTGCGCACCCATCGCAGCGAGGATGACGAGCACCGGCAGGCCACCCTCGGGCGCGAGGCGCAGCGCGACGGTCCCCAGTGCCATCAACAGGATCTCCAGGCCCTTCGTCGCCACCAGGATCGAGCGTTTGCTGATCCGATCGATCCACACGGACGCCGGCAACGAGAACAGCATCAGCGGCAGCGTGAACACGACGAACGCGGTCGTCATCGCCGACTGCGACGCGAACTCGAGTTCCGGGCCGGCCGGCACGACACCCTCGATCGCCCGGACCGCCAGCAGCGCGGCGACGAACTTGAACGCGTTGTCGTTGAACGCACCGAGCACCTGGGCGACCAGGAGCCCCGCGATCGAGCGGTCATTGGATGTTCTCATGGGCAAGCTCGCCGTGTCCGCGAACCTCGTGTCCGAGAATCATCGCCAATGCTCGACCGTGACCGGCGAGATTCCAACGATTCCGAACGATAAGCTGTGCTTCATGATCCAGCTCCATCGATTGGAGGGCTTCCACCTCGTCGCGAAGACCGGCGGGTTCGCCCGCGCCGCGCGCGCCTTCCCGTATCCGATCACGCAGCCCGCCGTCCACCAGCAGGTGCGGAAGCTGCAAGAGGAGCTCGGGGTCGAGCTGTTCGAGCGAGTCGGCAAGGACCGCATGATGCTGACGCCGGCAGGAGCCCGACTCCACGCGTACGTCGGTCCGTTCCTGGACGGCTTGCCGGCCGTCGTGCGGGCCGTGCGATCCGGCGAGCACGGCGGCGAGCTGAACATCCATGCCGAACCGATGCTCTTGCGCCGCCTCCTACCGAAGTGGCTGAAGCGCCTCGAACGGAAGTGTCCGGACGTGCACATCGAACTCCGGGAGCTGACGACGACCGACACGGCGCCGCTGCGACGCGGCGACGCCGATCTCCTCGTCGGCTACCTGCCGGATCTTCCGGACGACATCGCGAGCCAGACCGTCGCGGTCGTTCGCCCGTACCTCGTCGCCCCGGCCACGCGGGCCAAGACGCCGACGCTCCGCGCGTTGCGTGACGAGCCGTTCGTCGCGTACACGCGCGACCAACTCGCCCACGACCTGCAACTCCAGGCGCTCGCACAGAACGGCATCGAACCGCCGCGTTTCCTCTACGCGAGCACGGCCGACACGATCCTCGGCTTCATCGAGTCGGGTCTCGGCTACTCGCTGGTGCCCGCGCTCGACGGGCAGGTGAACTTCGGACCCGGGATCACCAGCAAGCCGTTGAACCGTCCCAAGATCGAGTTCCCGATCGTCGCCGCGTGGCGCAAGGACACCCCCGAGAACCGCATGCTGGACGCCGCGCTCGAGACCGCCCCTTCACTCTGAACGACCGAGACGTTCGTAGAGCTTCCCGAGTCGTTCGACGTCGTTGCGCGGCAAGACCGTCGCGGCCACGCCGACCGACTCCAACAGGACTCGGTCCCGCTCGTCGTCGACGATCACGTTGCGCTCCACGACGAGCCCGCCGATCGTCGAATCCAGCCTGTTCAGCATCGCCGTGCGACTCGGCCAGGGTGACGCATCACCGAACACCATGAAGCGTCGCCCCAACCATGCGGCGATCGGCCCGAGTCCGCCCGGCGTGGCCGACAGACAGCAATCCGCGCAACGGACCGCGTCGTCGAGCGTCGTGCACGTTGCACCGCGCTCATCGACGAGTGTCCCACGATGGCACAGTGCGTCCGCCGGGTCGACGGAGACCACGGTCGGGATCCCGAGGCGGCCCGCCAACCACGGCAGTTGTACCGACGCCGCGGCACCGAACGCGATGCAGTGGACGACGTCGGGTGGATCGTCCCGACACAACTCCATGAGTCGTGTCTCGCTCGACAGCTCGAAGATCCGAGCGAGCGCGGATCGAAACGGCGGGACGGTCGTTCGCACCGAGCAGAACTCCACTCCGGACGGAGGGCACGGCTCGTCCTGCTCACGATCGAGGACGCACAGCCAACGAACACGGTGCGAGCCCACGAGCCGACCGGCGATCGCCATCGCCGCCGCCGCGCTCGGATGCTGACGCCCGTCGACTGCACGACCGCTGACCAAGACGATGTCCACCCGCACGAACGTAGCGCGGTCCAGGCTGGAGTCACGACGCGCGATCGCGATGATGCTGCGATGCACCCGCTGGTCCGCTTCCTGCTCGATCGACTGCCGCGCGCGTCCGACCTGCAGGAGACGGCGGTCGTGGCGCCGACCGCGGGTGCCGCCGCCGCGCTCCGCAGCGCGATCGTTCGCCACGGGCGCCCACTCGCCGGCGTGCACTTCGTCACCCCCCCGGCACTGGCCCGCATCGTGTGTGAGCGGCAGGGGTTCGCCTGCCCCGCAGATCGACCCGACCCGCTGGAAGAACGCGCGGTCCTGGCGCGCTGCATCGCTCGAGAACGCGGACCGTTGGCCACCTACGCGAGACGGTTCCCCGCAGCGCTGCGCGAACTCGGCCGCGCCGTTCGAGAGTGGCAGGCCGCTGGCCAACCCGACGAGCGGGAAGACGAATGGCGGCGTGAGTTCGTCACGGTCGCGCGCCACTACACGGACGCGATGCGCGGGTTCGCGACACGCACGGCGCTGTTCTCGTCCGCGCCCGAGAGCCTGCGTAGCGGCACGTACCACGGCCCGGGTCGCGTGCTCGTCGTCGGCCGTCGACCGGCGCGCGACCTCGACGCCTTGCTCGAGGCCCTCGCCGCGGCCGGCGCTGCGATCGACGAGTTCGAAGCGCTCACGGACGTCCCGCCACCCGGCGAGCTGCGCTCGTGCAAGGATCCCGAGGCGGAGCTTCGCGCCGCCGCCAGCGACTGCCTCGACGCGACGCGTTCTGGCGTCGCGTACGAAGACTGCGTCGTCGCCGTTCC
>JAGQQZ010000696.1 GCA_020425915.1 Planctomycetota bacterium
ACCGCCTAGACTCCGATCGATGCCCAGCCCGTCCTACTGCCATCGCGGCGACGCCGAACCACTGCGCTGGAACACGACCGACGAAGTCTTCCGCGAGACCGTGCGCCGACACGGTGACAACGAGGCCATCGTCGCGGTCGCCGACGGCTTCCGGCGGACGTACACCGAACTCGACCGCGACGTAGACGCACTCGCGCGCGGTCTCGTGGCGCTCGGCATCGAACCGGGAGATCGCGTCGGCGTCTGGTCGACGAACCACATCGAGTGGGTCGTCCTGCAGTTCGCGACGGCGCGAGTCGGCGCCATCCTCGTCAACGTCAACCCGGCCAACCGGGTCGGCGAGTTGGAACACGCGATGCGCCTGGCGCGCGTCGGAACGCTGTTCACGATTCCGTCGTTCGCGCACTCGGACTACGTCGCGATGCTGCGCGAGCTGTGCCCCGAACTCGAGACCCAGCAACCCGGCGAGCTTCGCTGTGCTCGCCTCCCGGAACTGCGACGCGTGGTCGTCTGGGACCCGTCCGACCCGCTGCGAACGAACCGGCCATGCGCGGGTTTCGGGACGTGGCAGGAGGTACTCGAGGCCGGCCAGTCGATCGATGCGAGCCGGATCGAGGCGTTGTGGGCGAAGTTCGACCCAGACCAACCGACGAACATCCAGTTCACGTCGGGCACGACCGGTTTCCCGAAGGCCGTCGTCCTCACGCACCACAACATCGTCAACAACGCGTACTTCGTCGGACGCGAACTCGGCCTGACGCACGAGGACCGACTGTGCGCGACCGTGCCGTTCTATCACTGCTTCGGCATGGTGCTGACGAACCTGCTGTGCGTTTCGTTCGGAGCGACGATCGTCATGCCCGCCCAGCACTTCGACCCCGCGGCGACCCTGCGCGCGGTCGCCGCCGAACGCTGCAGCGTGCTCCACGGCGTCCCGACGATGTTCACTGCCGAACTCGACCATCCGAGCTTCGGCGAACACGACCTCTCCAGCCTGCGGACGGGCATCATGGCCGGCGCACCTTGCCCGCCCGAGCTCGTCCGTCGCGTCATCGAGCAGATGGGCTGTGAGGAGATCCTGATCGGCTACGGCCAGACCGAGACCTCGCCCTGCACGCATCTGACGCGCACCGACGACAGCTTCGACCGCCGCACGCGGTCGGTCGGCACGAACCTCCCCCACCAGGAGGCGAAGATCGTCTGCACCGAGACCGGCGCCGTCGTCCCGCGCGGCGCGACCGGCGAGCTGTGCTTCCGCGGCCCGCACGTCATGCGGGGCTACTTCGACGATCCCGAGGCGACCGCTCGCACGATCGACGCGGCGCACTGGCTGCACTCGGGAGATCTGGGCGTCATGGACGAGGACGGCTACGTCTCGATCACCGGTCGCCTGAAGAACATGATCATCCGCGGCGGGGAGAACATCTATCCGGCCGAGATCGAGAAGTTCTTCGTCACGCACCCGAAGGTCGCCGACGTCGCCGTGTTCGGTGTCCCGGACGAGCGACTCGGCGAAGCCGTCGCCGCGTGGGTCAAGCTCCGCGACGGCACCGAGGCGACGGCCGACGAGCTGCGCGACTTCGCTCGCGATGCGATCGCGCACCACAAGATCCCGGCACATGTCTGGTTCGTCTCGGAGTTCCCGATGACCGTGACCGGGAAGATCCAGAAGCACAAGATCCGCGAAGCGGCCGCCGAGTGCATGGCCAGGGGCGACGTCGGGGCGTGACGACGAGGATCGCTCCGCGCCGGTTCCGGCGGATTTCCGCGTCCCCACGACCGAACGTCCGGCATTGATCCGTCGGTCCAATGATGAGGAACCGATGAGCTTTCCTTCCCACGAAGACATGCACCAGGCGCACCTCGAATGGCAGAGCGAGCACTGCACCTGGATGGCCGATGTCGATCGCTGGCGACACGAGACGTCGGCGGCGATCGAGTCCTTGACCCGAATCGGAGACTTGCTCGGGGCATACCGAGACGTCCTCGACGAACACGCCAAGGCGGTTCGAGACCATGGCGACGAGCTCCAGCAACACGAACTCGCCATGGCGGAGCTCGATGCCGGTGGAATGACCGACCGGCGCGAGGAGGTGGTCGGACAGCACTTCGCCCAGTTGAGCGAACATGCCGACCAGCTGGTCGCGCACGAGCGGCTCGTGAAGTATCAGCGATCCCTCCTCGGACAGTTGCGCGAACTGGAAGCGCTGCTGGAGGCCGTCCCGGAACCCCGAAGCAGCGGCGGGCGCCGTCCACACCGGAGCGTGCCGCGTCTCAGCAAGTCATGAAACACGTCGTCTTCGCTCTGTTCGATGATCGTTCCGCCGCGAACCACGCCATCGATCATCTCGTCCGTGAGGACGAGATGTACAAGGAGCACATCAGCCTGATCGTGCACCGCGACGCGATGAGCCAGGCCGAGTTCGACGAGATCGCCCAACACTCCGATCTCGACGAATCCGACACCAAGCACGGCTTCGCGCTCGGCGCTTGGTTGGGCGCCACGACTGGCGCCATCGTCGGCGCGCTGCTGGCGGGTCCGCTCGGACTGTTCGGCGCCGGACCGCTCGTCGGCACCGTCTGGGGTGCGGGCGCGGGCACGCTGTACGGAACGCTGAGCGCGGGCCTGATCGGAACCGGATTGACCGACCACAGCCTCGAGCGACTCGCCGAGCGGATCCACGCTGGCGACGTCCTGATCACGGTTCAGGCACCGAGCAAGGAGGCCGAGGAGCGGGTCGAGGCCACGCTGCAGAAGCACGGTGCGGTGATCGCGGAGAAACACACGCTCGCGTGACGCGAGACGGCGCCGGCCATCGACACGCGACGAGGAGTGCGACGGCTGCGTGCTCATGCGGTCGGCATCGCATCGGGTCGAAGTAGCGCGACCTTCGGCGTCGGTCTATCCTGACGCCCCCTCGCCTCTGCGCGCCAGCCCCGACTCGATGCAATCGTCCCGCCGCGTCTTCGCCCTGATCTTCTTCGTCTCAGGGTTCTCGGGGCTGATCTACGAGTCGCTCTGGACGCACTACCTGAAGCTGTTCCTGGGCCACGCCGCGTACGCGCAGACCCTCGTCCTCGCGATCTTCATGGGCGGGCTCGCGCTCGGATCGGAGGCATGCAGCCGAGCCTCCCACCGACTCGGCAATCTGCTCCGCTGGTACGCGCTCGCCGAAGCCGCGGTCGGGGCTTTGGCGTTGGTCTTCGCGCCGCTGTTCGAGGGGTTCCTCGATCTCGCGTACGGCAGCGTGCTACCCGCGTTGGGAGCTTCGGTCGGAGCCGAGGCCTTCAAGTACTCCGCGTCCGCGCTGCTGATCCTGCCGCAGTCGTTCCTGCTCGGCGCGACGTTCCCGCTGATGACGGCCGGGCTCGTGCGTCGCGACCCCGATCGAAGCGGCGAGACGATCGCGACACTCTATTTCGTCAACAGCCTGGGCGCGGCGATCGGCGTGCTCGCGAGCGGCTTCCTGCTCGTCGAGTGGTTCGGCCTGCAGGGCACGCTGAGCGCAGCCGGCGTGATCAACCTCGCGCTCGCCGCGATCGTCTGGAAGCTGGGCGGGTCGGATCCGCTGTTCGTCGGCGCAACGCCCGTGACCGAACCTGTCGCATCCGACGAGTCGCGCCCACGGCTGCTGCTCGTCGTGGCCTTGGTGACCGGAGCCGCCTCGTTCGTCTACGAGGTCTGCTGGATCCGCATGCTGTCGATGGTGCTCGGCAACTCGACGCACTCGTTCGAGTTGATGCTGAGCGCGTTCATCACCGGGCTGGCGTTCGGCGGGCTCTGGATTCGGAAACGGATCGATCGCCTCGACAACCCGATCCGATTCCTGGCGGCGGTCCAGATCGTGATGGGCATGCTCGCCCTGCTGACGCTGCCGATGTACTCCGGCACGTTCGGGGTCATGCAGTGGCTGATGGGCGCGCTCGACCCGAACGAGCAGGGCTACGTCCTGTTCAATCTGTCGAGCCACGCGCTGGCCCTGTGCGTGATGCTGCCGACGACGTTCTGCGCGGGCACGACGTTGCCGCTGATCACGCACTCGTTGCTGCGCAGCGGCCATGGCGAGAAGAGCATCGGACGCGTCTACGCATGGAACACGATCGGCGCGATCCTCGGCGTCATGGTGACCGTGCACGTCGGATTCCCGATGCTCGGGATCAAGGGATCGCTGGTCCTCGGCGCGACGCTCGACATCGGGCTCGGGCTCGCGCTGGTCTGGGCGTTCTCGCGCGCGCGGCCGGTCGCAGTGAAGTGGACGGTCGCGGGCGTGTCGATGCTGCTCGTGGCCTCGCTGTTCCGGCTCGACCCACTCCACATGGCGTCAGGCGTGTACCGCCAGGGCGAATTGCTCGTCGCCGAAGAGACCGAAGTCCCGTTCCACCGCGCCGGCAAGACCGCGACGATCTCGCTGACCAAGCGCGGTGACGTGCTCTCGATCCGGACCAACGGCAAGGTCGACGCCAGCCTCAGCGTGAAGGGCGCGGTCCGCACCGAGGACGAGATCACGATGGTGCTGCTCGGAGCGATGCCGCTCGTGCTTCGCCCCGACGCGAAGACCGCCGCGAACATCGGCATGGGATCGGGGCTGACGACGCACACTCTGCTCGGCTCGACCGAGCTCGAGCGTGTCGACACGATCGAGATCGAGCCCGTCATGGCCGAGGCCGCGAGCCAGTTCGGCAAGCGCGTCGCGCGCGCGTTCGAGGACCCTCGCAGCCACATGCACTTCGACGACGCGAAGGCGTTCTTCGCGACGGCCCGGCGCGAGTACGACATCATCGTCTCGGAACCGTCGAACCCGTGGGTCAGCGGGGTGGCGAGCCTGTTCAGCGAGGACTTCTACGGTCGCGTGCGAACGTACCTCGCCGAGGGCGGCCTCTTCGTGCAGTGGATCCAGTTCTACGAGATCGACACACAACTCGTCGCCTCGATCCTCGGCGCGCTCGCCAACAACTTCGAGGACTTCGTCGTCTACGCGGCCAACCGCGCCGACATCGTGCTCGTCGCCTCGCCGTCCGGCCGGGTCCCGGCGCCGAGCGCGCGGATCTTCGAGTTCCCGCCGCTCGCCAAGGAGCTGCAGCGGAACCACAAGAAGACCCTGGCCGACCTGGAACTCCACTGGATCGCCGACCGTCGCGCGCTCGAGCCGTGGATTCGATCGACCGGTATCCGCCCGAACTCGAACGATCACCCCGTCGTCGATCTCGGCGCGGCGCGGGCGCGCTTCCTGCGCTCGAACGCGATCCAGATGTTGTCCGAGGACCTGAACGTCGTGCCGGTCTACGCCATGCTGTCGCTCGCGCCGCCGTCACGCCCGACGGAGCCGGTCACGATCTCCACGCTCGAACGATCAGTTCGTTCCAACGTCGCGCTCATGTTGCTGGGCTACTTCGGGCGCGGGAACTGGAGCTGGCCCGACTCGCTGCCCGGCAAGACCGCCGCGCGCCGAGACGCTGACACCGTGCGTCGCATGCTGCGCAGCCAGCCGGTGCCCGCGGACCGATGGATGGCGGCCATGTTGGATTGCCTCGCCGAACGCGTCGTGCCCTACGTCGCGCCCGAGATCCTCGACCGATTCTGGGACTCGCTGCCGCGACCGGACTCCGACGAGCAACGACGCTTCCTCGATCTCCTTCGCGCGGTCAGTCACCGCGACGCCCAGAGCATGGCCGAACTCGGATCGGCCATGCTCGTACGCGCCAGCGAGCTGCAACAGGGGCTTCGCGAGTACGTCGTGGCCGTCACCATGCTCGGCCAGGTGACGCTCGGCGACCAAGCCGGCGCCCGCTCGACGTGGTCGACGCACCGCGATTCGCTGGCCGCGAAAGCGCGCCACGCGTTCCGAACGCAGGTGCTCCTCGCCCATTCTCACTGGGACGGGCCGTAGCGGAGATCTCGGGATCCGCCGCTCGCCGGGCCCTGCTTCCGTTCGGCTCGGGATCGCATCGAACGCGACCGCGTGGCAGCCTGCGGGGTGTTCGTTCGAAATCTCGTTCGAGCCTGGCCGATCCCGGCACCGCGCTACGCCTCGGCCATCGAACACCGAACCAGGAGCCCCGATGACCGATCCCGACGATCCGATCAAGAGCCAGCGCGTCTACGACGCGGGAACCACACTGTGCGGCGAGCTCGCGCTCGAGCTTCGAGCGATGCTGCGCGAGATGCAGCCAGGTGACGTCCTCGAGGTCGTCGCGAACGACTCGGCGGCGCCGCAGGACCTCCCGGCTTGGTGTGATGTCACCGGGCACGCCCTCGTGCGCGCAACCCACCCGCACTACTGGATTCGCCGCAAGGCAGACTGAGGTATCGAACCATGACCGACCGTTTCGTCATTTCTCTCTCTCACGGCACGGACGATCCCGATCGTGCGACCGTCGCCTTCACGCTCGCGAACGCCGCCGTCGGCTGCGAGCAACAGACCGTCGTCTTCCTGAGCAGCGAAGGTGTCCGACTCGCCGTCGAAGGACAGGCCAACGCGATCGCGGAGAAGGGCTTCACCCCGCTCGCAGAACTCATGGCCAAGTTCGTCGCGGCCGGCGGCGAGATCTACACCTGCCTGCCCTGCTTCAACAAGCGCGAGCTCGACGAGGGCTCGGTCCTGCCGGGCGTCAAGATCGTCGGCGGGGCGGCACTCGTCGCGTTCATGGCCCAAGGGGCCGCGAGCGTGAGCTACTGAGCGGCGACTGCGCCTCCCACATCGCGGGAGGCGCGTCGCGAACTTCCGCGCTTGCTAGGGTCCGACCAGGACCCGAAGGCCGGCGGACAGCTCGACGCAGAGCATGCCGGCGCCGAGCGACGCGATGCAGCCCGCCTGCGCCATGAACTCGAAGCCCGGGTCCAGACCGCTCCCGATCAGGAGCGGCGCAGGGAACGTCCCGTAGGATTCGTCGATCAGCAGGCTGCAGACACCGCAGCCGAGCGGCGACGGGATCGAGATCGGCGAAACCGCCTCCGAACCGATCAGGAACACCGGAGCACCCGTGCAGGAATGCAGGAACGTCGGCGCCTCGAGCGTCCAGCTCGAGCTGCCCGACGGGATACCCATGCTGCACCACGGATTGGCGGTTCCCATGCAGCCGCCGTCGACCTCCTGACAGTCGAACGAGTCGACGTAGTGCGCGTGGAAGATGATCGGTCCACCGGCGTTGAACGTGAACACCGTCGTTCCCGAAGGAGTGACCTCGAACACGTGCGATTGCACACCGCTGCAGATCAGCGTGTTGCCGTTCGGCAGCCGCTCCGCGTTGGAGACGAATCCGGAGAAGAACGCGAACTCCTGGTAGGACCAGACCGAACCGGTCGGACCGTACGCACTACCCGGCACGAGGACGAAGTCGCCGTTCGAGTCGATCGGCGGGACGAACTCGAGGACGGCACTCCCCGACGGGTCCAGGTTGTTGAAGACGATGATGTTCCCCGCCCCGGGATAGCCCTCGGGGATGAACATCGGACCGTGCTGGTGCCACAAGGTCCGGTCCGTCTCGTCGCCAGCGCGATAGGACTGCGGGTTGCCCCACCGATACAGGAAGTCCCCGCCCTTGCCCATCGCGCCACCGGTGTGTCCGGCGGCCTCGGCGGTCGTCGTGCTGTGATCGATGATCCAGACCTCGCTCTGCTCGCGCGAACTCAGCACGATCCAGTCGCGCGGCTCGTAGTAGCGGACCGAGTTCATGTGGTTCCAATCGCCCTCGGTCGGGATGACGGCCGGGAAGTTCAGGTCGAGCAGCTCCGGGTGATCGCCGACGACGCCGAAGTTGGCCTTCGTCCCATCGAAGTCCTGGATCACGTGGTCCATGACGTGCCACTCCCAGACGATCGTGCCCGTCGTCAGGCCGGTCGGCTGCACTTCGATCACGTAGTCCGGGCGGAACAGCGTGCCGTCCATGAGCGTCGGGTCACGCCCCGCCGCTTCGGCCTCGGCGAGGGTCCACTCGTCCCACACGATCATCAGGATGTTGCCGTTGGGCAGCACCTCGACGTCGTGGTGACTCACGTAGCCCGGACCGTCGAACCGGAAGTCCCAGAGGAGGGTGCCGTCGTACGCGACCCGCTGCACTCCTCCGCCCACGCCACCGACGCCGAACCCCATGCCGGTGTCGATCCCACGGACGAGCGAGCCATCGCGGAGGAGCCGGATTCCCGTGCCTGCGGTGTAGGCGGAATTCCACGTGTGGATGATCCCTCCCGCGTTGTTGACGAGCCACGTGTCGGTCTGGGTCAAACGACCCAGTACTCGGTGACCGGGTGCCGCGGTCTGTGCGCTGGCAAGGGAAGCGAGCGCGAGCGCGACGCACGACAGGGAATGAGCACCGTGGATCAAGAGAGGCCTCCGGTGGGTTGTGTGAGGGAACCGAGTAGAAGGTGCTAAGGGAGCGAACCACGCCGGTCAACCCGATGGCATCGAGCGCAATGCGCTACACCGTCGACCGAATGCGCGCGCCGCATCGTCCGGTACACATGGCGAATCCCACCGCGATCCGCGCCACCGACGAATTCGCCGATCTGCCGCGCCGGGATCGCTCGAATCGAGCACCCACACCCGCGCACGTTCCGACGTTCCCACCGATCGATCCGTGGGGCGAGCCGCTGACGACGTCACGCGACCCCTGACGGCAGTTTCGGTTCTGCGCTAGAGTGATGCCGCTCTCCGCGCCCTCAACCAGACGCCCATCGATGATTCGTCTCTCGTACGCGCTGGTCGCGATCCTCGGCTCTCCGCTCCTGGTCGCGACCGCCTCCGCTCAGGTGGTGTTCGACCCCAACGTCGGCACCGGTCTCTCGCTCGGTGACGATGCGATGTCACGCGGCAACGCGCTCGGCTTCGGATTCGCGTTTCCCAATGGGGCGACCGTCACGGCGATCGACATCGACTCGAACGGCAGGATCCTGCCCCCCGGCAGTCGCCTCTCCGATCCGACCGCGTCGATCGGCGAGCTGCTCGCGAACGGCACGTCGATCTGCCCGCTCTGGTCCGACCTCGACCCGTCGGCCGCGGCCGCCGACGACGTGTACTTCCACGCCTACAACAACGGCTCGCACCTCGTCGCCGTCATCACCTGGAAGGACGTCGTGGAGGCCGGCCAGACCACGCCGTTCACGGTGCAGGTCGTGCTGCGCGACGACAACTCGTTCTCGATGTGGTGGAGCGCTACGGCGCCGGCGGGTAGCTCGCTGGTCGGCATGAGCGCGGGTGCGAACGGTGCCGATCCGGGCGTCTCGAACCTGAACTGCGGCCCACTGCTCTCGACCAGTGGAGAACCGACGCTCTACGAGACGTTCGCCGCGGGTTCCTTCGACCTCGCCGGCAACGGCATCAACTGGCTGCCGTTCGGCGGCGGTGTGTACGCGGTGTCGACTCCGTTCGTCGGCACCTGCGTTCCGCCGGTCCCGCCGACTCAGGCTCGGATGACCGGCGTCGGTTGCGGCGGGGTCTCGACCCCGCGCGCAGTGGACTACGTGCCGGACGGGTCCGGCGGCTACCACGTGCTCGAATCGACCAACGTGTTCGACCCGAACGTCGGTTCGTCGATCGGCATCGTGACCGACGAGGGCATCGCAGTCGCGCCGCTCGGTTTCTCGTTCACGATGCCGAGTGGGACCC
>JAGQQZ010000697.1 GCA_020425915.1 Planctomycetota bacterium
ACCGTACTTCGGCCGCCGCCCCGCAATCCGCACCGCCTTCGCTCGCGCATCACGAACCAATCCAACGTCCGCCCCGTACTCCCCCAACACCGCCTCCGGCACCGACCCATCCGCGAGCGGCCACGACGACAGCAAGCCGGCGAGGTCCTTGACGATCCACCTGCGCCACCGCAGCCGCGGCGCGAACACGCGCTCGACATCGACGAACGCCACGCGAGGATCGTCGGCCGGTCCCACACGGAACAAGTGGTTCCAATACAGATCGCGGAACACGAGCCCCGCATCGTGCAGGGTCCGGATCGCAGGAACGACCCGCGTGCGGGCGAAGTCCAGGAACGCGCCGGACTCACCTCGCCGCTCGGCCTCGATCGCCTCGACGTCGAGCGGCCGACCGGCGACGTCGCGCATGCCGACGACCGAGCGCGCCCCGTCCTGGGCGAGGAACACCGGCGCCGGGACGTCGAGACCGAGGGACGCGAGCCGGTCGAGGTTCCCCCACTCCACCAGCGAATCGTTCGGGTGACGCGATCGGTGCTTGCAGAACAGGGTGCTCCCGGGGAGGCGGAGCATGACCGTTCGGCGGTGCGGCGTGCAGCGGACGGTTCGACCGCGCGAGTCCTCGATCGCATCGACCGCGGTGGCGTAGCCGAGTTCGGGGAGCGGTTCGGATACCGCCCATCGCAGCGCCTCGACCGAATCCGATCGCATCGGGTCGAAGTGTAGCGGACGTCGCGCGCCGGCCAACGACGGCCTCGGCGAGCACGAGAACACGCTTCGGCTGCGGCACGGCGCAACCCCGCGAACGGCGCTGGAATCCCCCGCGAACCCGTGTAGCCCCGACGACGGATTCCCGCTAGAGTCCGGGCCTCCCCCTCCAACGCGTAGCCAAGCGGCTACTGCGCCCAGGCGATGAATCCCAACCAGGTTCTCGGCGAAGAGAATCCATTCGAGGCGATGCAGGCCAGGTTCGACCTGGCGGCGGCGAAGCTCGGACTCGATCCGGGCCTGTACCAGATCCTGCGACGTCCGGACCGCGAACTGCTCGTCTCGATCCCGGTCCTGATGGACGACGGTTCGATCCACGTGTTCGACGGCTATCGAGTCCAACACTCGATGGCGCGCGGACCGGCAAAGGGCGGAATCCGCTTCGACCCGAACGTCACGCTCGACGAGGTCCGAGCGCTGGCCGCGTGGATGACCTGGAAGTGCGCCGTCGTCAACGTGCCGTTCGGTGGTGGTAAGGGCGGCGTCGTGTGCGACCCCGGCAAACTCTCGATCGGAGAGCTCGAACGCCTGACGCGGCGCTACGTGGCCAACATCCTCGACATCCTCGGTCCCGACCGTGACGTGCCGGCGCCCGACATGGGCACCAACGGGCAGGTCATGGCGTGGATCATGGACACGTATTCGATGCACGTCCGCTCGGCCTGCACGTCGGTCGTGACCGGCAAGCCGGTCGGACTCGGCGGCTCGCTCGGTCGGATCGAAGCGACGGGACGTGGCCTGCAGATCTGCGCGCGCGAAGCGCTCCAAGTCCTCGGGATGCGACCCGACGAGTGCACCGCCGCGGTGCAGGGTTCCGGCAACGTCGGTCAGGTCACCGCGACCTTCCTCGCCAAGATGGGCGTGAAGGTCACGGCCATCTCGGACATCACCGGCGCACTGATCAACGAGGACGGGCTGCCGATCGACGACGTCTGCAAGCACCTGCAGCGATTCCGCACGCTCGAGGGCTACGACGGCGGGGACCGCATCACGAACAAGGAACTGCTCGAGCTGCCGGTCGACATTCTGGTGCCGGCGGCCACCGAGAACGTCATCACGAGTCGCAACGCCAAGGACGTGCGGGCCAAGCTGCTCGTCGAGGGCGCGAACGGGCCGGTGACGGCCGGTGCGGACAAGATCCTCGACGAGAAGGGCGTGTTCGTCGTCCCCGACATCCTCGCGAACGCAGGCGGCGTCAGCGTGTCCTACTTCGAGTGGGTGCAGGACCGCGTCGGCATGTTCTGGCCCGAGCACGAAGTCGTGTCGCGCCTGGAGACGATGATGGTCAAGGCCTTCGCCGACGTCGTCGACATGGCCAAGCGATTCGAGGTCTCGAACCGGATCGCCGCCTACATGCTCGGTGTCGACCGCGTGGCCGACATCACGCGAATGCGCGGCGTCTACGCGTAGCGACCGCGCGGAGCCAGCCGGGCCCCGTGCGCTATCCGAACTTCTTCTTGCGGATCCGCGCGATGATCTTGGAGCTGCTGTGCCCCTTCTTGTCACCCACGAAGACGGGCTTGATGCCGAGCTCCTTCAGCACCTCCCGCTCGGGCAGCGTGCGCGCGGTGTAGTCGGTGCCCTTCGCGTAGACGTCGGGCTCGAGCTTCTTGATCAGCGCGTCCGCGGTCTCGTCGCCGAACGAGGTCACGTAGTCGACGAACCAGAACCCCGACAGGAGCTCCATCCGCTCCTCGACCGGGATGACCGGATAGCCCTTGCCCTTGTTCTTCTCGCACGACTTGTCGTCGTTGACGGCGACGACGAGGAAGTCACCGCGGGCGCGCGCGTCTTCGAGACACCGAAGGTGTCCGACGTGGAGGAGATCGAAGCACCCGTTCGTCAGGACGACTTGTTTGCCCTGCGAGCGGAGCCCTTGGATGATGGGCTTCAAGCTGCCCGGGGACGCGACGATCTTGTCTTTCGAACGGACTTTGCGAGGAACGACGACCAATGGATGCCTCCGACTAACCAGAATCGGATATCAGGGTAGCCGGGTCGGCAGCCGCGCACAAAGACGAAAGCCAGGCGTCCGACGGTTGGCTGGCCAGCGCCCGAGCGCCGGTCCTCAGCCGCGCCGACCGGTGCGGACGCGCTCGATCGTCTCCGTCGTCGAACAACCGGGCCGAAGCGGCAGGAGCACGACGGTTCCGCCGTGGTCCGACACCCACTGCTCGCCGACGACGCCCTTGTCGCGCCAGTCCTCGCCCTTGACGAGGACGTGCGGCGTCACGGCCTTGATCAGTTGCAGCGGGGTCTCGTCGCCGAACGGCACGACGTAGGTCACCGCGGCCAGCGCCGCCAGCACCGCGCATCGATCCTCGAGTCGGTTGATGGGCCGGTCGTCGCCCTTGCCGAGCGCCCGCACACTCTCGTCGGTGTTGATGCCGACCATCAATGCGTCGCCGTAGGTCTTCGCCCGCGCGAGGTAGTCGGTGTGGCCGGCATGGAGGATGTCGAAACAACCGTTGGTGAACACCAGCCGGCGCCCCTCGGTTCGCAGCAGGCCAGCGACCGAGATGGCTTCGTCGAGCGTCAGGATCTTGCCCGCGCTCTGCTGGCCGAGCCGGGTCAGGATCTCCGTGCGCGACACCGCCCAGGTGCCGAATCGCCCGACGACGATCCCCGCCGCGACGTTGGCGAACCGCACGCTGTCCTCGAGCGAAGCTCCGCAGGCCCGCGCGAGCGTCAGCGCGGCGACGACCGTGTCACCAGCACCCGTGACGTCGAACACGGCCTTGGCTTCGGTGGGGATGATCCGGGACTCGCCCTTCTCGGCCTCGAAGTAGATCCCGTCCTTGCCGAGCGTGATCGTCGCGGCTGGCACGCCGGTGATCTCCCGAAGTCGTGTCGCGGCGCGGTTCAGGTCGTCGAGCCCGTTGATCTCGATCCCGGTCGCGCGGATCGCCTCTTCGCGGTTCGGCGTCAGGATGTCGACCCCGCGATACTTCTCGTAGTCGGTGCCCTTCGGGTCGACCACGATGATCCCGCCATTGGAATGCGCCGCGGCGATCGCCGCCTCGATGACCTCGCGATCGAGCACACCCTTGCCGTAGTCGCTGAGCAGCACGGCCTCGTGCGGGAACGGTCGCTGCCCGAGGTAGTCGAGCATCTGCCGCTTGATCGGTCCCTCGAGCGAATGTCGTCGCTCGGTGTCGACACGCAGCACCTGCGCCGTCTTGCTGACGTAGCGTGTCTTCAGCGTGGTCGGCCGCGACGCGTCCACGACGACCGGCGTCGTGTCGATCGAGCCCTCGGTGAGGAGTTCGCGCAGCGTCGCCCCCATCGAATCGGTGCCGATCACGCCGAGCACCGAGGCGCGCGCCCCGAGGCCGACGAGGTTGGCCGCGACGTTGCAGGCGCCACCGAGCAGGAGCCGCTGGTCCTGCTTCTCGAACACGAGCACCGGCGCCTCCGGGCTGACCCGCGAGGCGTTGCCCTCGACGTATCGGTCGAGGATCAGATCACCGACGACGAGGATCGACGGCGACGAGAGCTCACGAACGAGGCGTACGAGGCGCTGCATGGACGGTCAGGGCTCGGGTTGTGGAGGGCGTGTACGATAGCGATCGTGGATCCAGAGGTACTGCTCTGGATACTGCAGAACAAGGCCTTCCAGCCTCGCGTTGATCTCCCGCACCAGGTGTTCGACGTCGCGCTCGCGATCGCCACTCGGTTCGACGCGCAAGACGTCGACGATCAGGCCCTTGAACCGGAAACCCGTGCCGACCCGAACGGTCGCCCCCACCGCGACCGGATATCCCTTGCGAACCGCGAGCGTGGCCGCGGCCCGCCCGGTCCTGGCCAGCTCGCCGGAGAACGGCACGACCAGACCCCGCAGCCGTTGGTTCTGGTCGACAGCCTGCAGGCCGACGCCGCCCTTCTCGAGCGCACGCGCGAGACCCCGGATGCCACCGCGTCGCGGATGCAGCGTCAGCCCGGCGCGTCCGCGGGTGCGCTCGAGGAACCCCTGGACGAGCGGATTCCGGAACGTCTGCACGACGACGTCAGCCGAACCCGCGAACTGCGCCATGCCGACGGCGGCGACCTCCCAGGAGCCGAGGTGGGCCGTCACACCGAGGAACGGCGGCGGCGGCAGCTTCTGCTCGAACTCGCGGAAGTCGAATCGATCACGCTGCCGCTCGCGGTCGATCGAGCTGAGGCGCATCATGTCGAGCCCGACCTTGAAGATGTTGCCCGTCGCGATGCGCCCGACCCGCAGCAAATCCGCGTCGCCGCGATTCGGAAACGCGTTGCGCAGCATCCGCAGCGCGATCCCCTGCCTTCGCTTGCTGAGCCGGAAGAACAGCCGACCGATCGCTGCGACGATCCCGTACGCCACCACCTCCGGCATCGCGTTCGCGACCGCGATGACCGTGCGGAATGCGGCGTACTCGAGACGGTGTCGGAATCGGACCTTCGTCATGCGACCAACACCTGCTCCGCTGGCGGCTCTCCCCCGATCCACTCGAGGTCGATCCGCACGACCGACGCGTCGAGGTCGAACGCCCCGAGCTTCACCGCGTCCTTCTCGGTCGTGACGATCTCCGCGCCGAGTTCACTCGCGCGCGCTCGGAGCTCGGCGGCGTCCTGTTCGGAGTAGCGATGGTGGTCGCGGAACCAGCGGTGCTCGACGACGTCCGCGCCGAGATCCTCGACGGTTCGCCGGAACGAGTCCGGTCGTGCGATCGCCGCGACCAGGACTACCTTGCGGCCGCGCAGCGCTTCGAGGTCCCCTGCCGAACCGTCGTCGTGCAGCGTCGCCAGAGCCGACGCCCGGTGACGACATGCGAACACCGGCAGGTCTCGCCGCGCGAACTCTCGGA
>JAGQQZ010000698.1 GCA_020425915.1 Planctomycetota bacterium
CCCGAGTGAGGCCCGCCTCGATCACACCACCACAGCCCACAGCACTCAGCACCGATCGCCGAGCGACACCATCCCCTCTTCTCACATCGGAAAGTAGAACGGCACCGCCTGCGACCAGACGCCATCCGTTTCCCATTCCAACCGCGGCTCACCGTCCGGGAATCGCAATCGCTTCTCCGCCACGCCGTGCATGAACTCCGACAGGTCCTCGAGCAGACTCGCCTCGAGTTCCGATCGCGTGCAGTCGTCGTAGCCGGTGTAGTCCCATCGCTCGCTGGCCTGCGCGCCGGTCGCCTGGTCCACGGCCTCGACCGACCACTCCAGGACGTCGGGTGCGACACGGATTCGCACGTCGACGCCGTCGCGATGGACTGCGAACTCGATCGCGTCGCGGGTCGACTCCATCGCGACTCGCGCGTGATTCGCGAGTCGTTCGATCTCGTGCAGGAACGACATCGTCGCTCGTTCTACGGATAGTACCAATATGCGTCGGCGACGACGCCAGGGATCCCCGTACTGCTGCCGCCGAGGATGTGCACCGGACCGGTCGCGCTCGCGTAGCTACCGAACGCAGCGAGCGGCTGCGGCATCGTCGGGCCGAACGACCACGAGTCCATCGCGGCGTCGTAGATCTCGGTCGTGTCGAGTGGGACCGGGAACAGCGCTGAGTTCTCGCCACCGCCGAAGTGCATGAACTGGCCGTTGCCGATCGGATACACCGCGGCGAACGCGCGGTCGACCGCCATCGACGCGGCAGGACGCCACGTATCGGTGTTCGAGTCGAAGATCTCGCACGAGTTCGTCGGCAGCACGTCCGGCGACGGCAACAACACAATGTTGCTCAGACCGCCGGCAACGAGGAACTCGCCACCGCCGAGGTCGGACACGCTGAACAGCCCACGCCCGACCGACATCGGCGGACCGGGCATGATCGTGTTGCTGGCCGGATCGTAGATGTCCGTCGTCGTTTCGATCTGCGGGATCGGGACGTTGGGCTGGAAGAAGTAGTAGCTCACACCCCCCACCAGCAGGATCCGACCGTCGGGGAGCTCGATCGCGGAGTGTCCCGCGCGCGGCACGGACATCGTCGGGCCCGGCTCCCACAGGTTCGTGAACGGGTTGAACAACTCGGTCGTGTCGACGGTCGAGAACACCGGGTCGAGCGGGGTCACGAGTTGGTTGAGGTCCGACATCCCGCCGGTGACGAGCACCTTGCCGTTCGGAAGCGACGTCGCCGTGTGGCCCATACGGGGTGTCGACATCAACGGACCGTTGATGAACGAGTCCTGGAACGGGTCGTACCACTCGGACGTGTCCGACGGATCGTTGCCGGTGTCGACGCCACCGACGATCAGAACGCGACCGTCGAACAGCGTCGTCGCCGTGTGGACCGAACGCGCGGATCGCATGAACAACGGGTTGACGTTGAACGTGTCGGAGACCGGGTCGTAGAGGTCCGCGCGGTTGGTCGCGAGTTGCGCGAGCAACGCGCCGGATCCCCCACCCGGGAACATCACGCGACCGTCGTCGAGCGTGACCGACGGGAAGAACGAGCGCGGCACACTCATGAGCCCACCGCGCGAGTGGAACGAGTTCGCGGGCCCGAAGTGGATCGCTCCGACCGGCGACAGCGGACCGAAGAACCGCTGGTTGCCCGGCACGTACAGCCCCTGGAAGTAGAGCGTCCCGTCGATGAAGTTGGCCTGGTTCGGGATCGTCATCGGGTTGCCGTGGAACACGCCCGATCCGTCGTTGACGAGTCCGAGACGGGAAATGGACCCGAGTTCGAAGCCGACCCCGATCACTCGCATGTCGGTCGGATCGAGCGGCGACAACGGGAACGCCGCTTGCTGCACGCTGATCAGCACGACTCCCCAGCGACCGTCGGGCACGAACGGACCGGCAGCCATCTCGACCGTTCCCGGCACCGAGCCACCTGACAGGGTCAGGTCGAACTGAGCGTTCGCGTCAGGAGCGAGGGCGGCGAACGCCGCGACGAGACAACCTTGAGCAATCGCGTTCCGCATGGGGGACGGTCCTGGTCTGCAACGGCTCGAGTCTATCCGAAGCAGGGCCCCGGCGACCGAACTCGCCGTACACGAAAAGAGGCCGCGGCTCGCGGCCTCGGCCCCGTGCGCAGCGAACCGTCGCTCAGACGGGTCCTGCAGCGGTGCGGCCCAGGCGACAGGCGCGCCGCAGCCACATCATCGCCCGCTCGACTTCACGCGGGCCCGTGACCGGAATCTCGACGAACTCGCGCGAGGTCGGGTCATCGTCGTCGGGCTGCCGCTTGGCACCCGCGATCTTCAGGGCCTCCGTGACTTGCGGAGGGGCCAGGCGCACGACGACGCCCTTCTTACTCAGATACGAAAACACTTGACCACGGACGAGGAAACGATCCTTACCGTTTTCCTGAACGCGGTTTACGTCTTTCCAAGCGCAGAGGCGCTCGACGATTGTAGCCAGTGGACCGGACATAGAACGAAGGATCATAGCAAATCCTGGCCGCCGAAGCCAGGGCCTGCCCCGTGGTGTGGACAACCACCCACATCACGGTGGGAAACGTCACGATCGTGCGCGCGACCGCGCGAGAGCGCTACTTGCGACGGAACCAGTTCTCGAGAACGAGCCAGATCATGGCCGGGAATTCGTCGAGGCGTCGCCGCAGGTAGGCGATCGCCATCGGCCAGCTCAGCGCGAACGGGACATATTGCCGAACTGCGCACCCTCGCTCCTGCATCTCGGTGACGAGTTTCGCGCGGGGTACGCCGAACAGCATCTGAAGCTCGAAGCGCTCCGGTCCGTGGTTCGGCAGCGCGAAATCGACGAACTGGCGAACCCACCGCTCGTCGTGGGTCGCGTACTCGACGAAGTGGCCCCGCTCGAGCAGGATGCGGGCGAAGGCGAGCATCCGCTCCTTCATCGTCTCCTTGTCGAGCAACGCGACCGATTCCGGTTCCTGGTAGATCCCGATCACCAACCGGACGCGGCACCCCTTCGGCAGTCGATCGAGATCCGCCTCGGTGCGGTGCAACCGAGTCTGCAGCACGGCGCCGACGTGGTCGTGGCCCGCCGCGTGGAGCTCGGCGAGTAGGTCGAGCGTGAAGTCGGTCCAGTGCCGACTCTCCATGTCGATGGTCAGCGGCACGCCGCGGGAGCGCGCGTGCTCGGCGATCCGCCGGACCGCGTCCGCAGCGCCGTCCGCGTGCCCACCGGCGTCGAACGGGTCCGTCGTGTAGCTCGACGGTTTGAGCGACAGGGTCGGGGCGCGGCCGTTGCGCGCGAGCTCGGTGCCGGCCGCGACCGCGTCGACCATCTCGAGGTAGGTCTCGACGTTGCGCTCGGCCGCCTCGCGGGTCTCGATCGTCTCCGCGAGCAGGTCGAGGGTCGAACCGATGCCGAGCGCCTGCAGGTTCTCGACGACTGCGAGCGCGCTCTCCAGGCTGTCGCCGGCCACGTAGGGGCGGGCGAAGAACCGGACCAGCGGCGAGGGGATGAGTCGGACGAGAGGGTTCACCGGGGCGGAATATGCGCGACCGATCCCGCGATTTCGACGTGGAATCCACAGGATCGCTCACGCCCGGGACGCGGTTCGGCCGATGTCACCGACGTCATGAGGATCACCTATCTGGTCGAGGACTCGACCCGAATCTGGGGCGGCGTCAAAGCGGTGTTCGATGCGGCCAACGCGCTGCACGATCGCGGGCACGTCGTGACCGTCGTCAGCCGCTCGACCCGGCCGCAGTGGATGGACCTGCGCTGCGAGTTCGTCCAGACCGAACAGTTCGAGGCCTCGAGCATCCCGCACTCGGACGTGTTGGTGGCGACGTTCTGGACCACGGTTCCGCCGGCGCTGGCGGCGAATCGCGGTCCGGTCGTGCACTACTGCCAGGGCTACGAAGGTGACAACCCGGAGATGGCCGCGCACCGCACGAACATCGAACGCGTGTACGGCCTCGACACGACGCACCTCGTGACGATCTCGCCGAACCTCCGGACGTTGCTCCGCGACAAATTCGGACGCGATGCCAAGCAGGTCACCTACGCGATCGATCACGCGACGATGTTCGCCGCCGAACCGCGCGTCGCGACCGGCAAGGTCCGCGTCGCGCTCGTCGGCCCCTACGAGATCGCCTGGAAGGACATTCGCACCGGACTCGAAGCCTGCCAGCTCGCGCATCAGGCCGGACTCGAGCTCGAACTCGTGCGCATCACGAACACCCAGCCACACCCGGACGAGCAAGACCTCGGTATGCCGGTCGAGTGGCACCAGAACGTCCCGCCCGCCGAGATGGGCGCGCTCTATCGAAGCTGCGACGTATTCCTCGGAACCTCGCGCGGCGCGGAGGAGGGCTTCTTCCTGCCGGCGATCGAAGCGATGGCCTGCGGTGTGCCCGCGGTGCTGACCGAGATCCCGTGCTACCAGGCGTACGGCGAAGGCCAGTACGCGCTGTTCGTCAAGCCACAGAGCCCGCAGGCGATGGCCGAAGCGCTCGTCATCGCGGCGCGCCATCCCGACGTGCGCAACGAGCTGCGTACCAACGGCCTGCGGATCGCACAGCGCTTCCGCCTCGACGAGCACGTCTCGCAGCTCGAAGCCGTGTTCGGCGAGATCGCCCACGTCGCAGCGACGACGCCGCAGTCGGCGCTCAACACCCAGCACTCGGTCGGCAACGCCGTCGGCGTCCTCGCGGCGACGACCCGAGCCGTCTGCGACGGCTGCGGCACGGTGGCGCGACTCGACGAGATCGGCAACAAGTTGATCGCGACGGTGCGCGCGGAGCTGGCCCACCAGCGCGGACTGCTCGAGTACGAGAACGGCAACCTCCAAGCCGCGCGGCGCAGCTTCGAAGCGGCACTGGACGGAACTGCGATCCCTGCGGAGGTCTACAACGACCTCGGCGTCGCCTGTTTCGGTGTCGGCGAACTCGACGCGGCACGCCGCGCGTTCGAGCACGCGCTCGCGATCGAGCCGACGCACCCGGACGCCCGCGCCAATCTGAAGGCGATCGAGGGCCGCCGCGCCGGCGCCTGACGACCGGCCGATGGCCTCGATCCTCTGCAACCTCCCGCTCGAGTGCTTCGATGCGCGGGAGAACTTCGCCGCCGAGGGCATCGAGTATCTGAGCTACGGTCCGGACGACCGCATGCTCGTCGACGGCGTCCACTACCCGTTCGACGTCTCGTTCGATCCGTCGCGCGGTTCGATCGACGATCTGCTCGAGTTGCTTCCGGGCGGGTTCCACCCCGACTTCCTGCTGCTGTACTGGCCGGACCAGGAACCGCTTCCGTTCGAACTCGAGCGATCCCCGATCCCGGTCGTCGGTGTCGTCTCCGACTACAACCTGAGCTTCGACCTGACGAACGCGCTCGCACCGTTCTTCGACGTGCTGCTCTGCGATCGCGGCGGCGTCGAGATCTACCGTGAGTTCGGCTTCGCCGACGTCCGCGAGTTCGTGCAGTTCAGCTTCAAGGCGCCATCGCACCACGTCTATCCCGATGAGACGCGCGCCGTCGACGTGGCGTTCGCCGGCAACCTGAACCCATCGATCCACGGCACCCGCGGCGAGTTCCTCGACCGATTGCTCACGCTCCGCGAGCGCGGACTCGACATCGAAGTCCGCAGCGGAATCCACGGCGAGGGTTACGGCCGGATGTTGAGCCGCGCGAAGGTCGGCTTCAACCGCTCCGTGCGCGGCGAGATGAACCTGCGTGCGTTCGAGATCCCGGCCTGCGGCACCGCGCTGCTCATGGAATCGTCGAACCGCGAGATCCGCGAGTTCTTCGAGCCCGGTGAGGAATGCGTGCTCTACGACGACGACACGTTCGAGGACACCGTGCTCGAACTGTGTGCGCACGACGCCCGTCGCGAACGGATCGCACGCGCCGGCCACGAGCGCGTCCAGGACTACCGCATGTCGAAGCGCATCCTCGCGATGCTCGACCTGCTCGGCGAAGTCCCGACTTCACGGCGACCCGCCGATCCGGCCACGCTCGCCTTCGGCCGCGCACGCGCGATGACCCAGACCTGGGCGGAGCCGAAGGAACGCATCGCCGAACTCGTCAAGGCGCGCAGCTTCGCGCCGGACGATCCGCGGATCCTGAACGACCTCGCGGTCGCGGCGCTGCAGTCGGGCGACGAGGGCTTCTCGCAACACGTCGTCGCGCTGTTGAACCAGAGCGCATCGACGTCTCCGTGCTACGTCCCGGCCATCGCGAACCTGCTCTGGCTGGCCGAGCAGGCGAACGACGCTGCCGCGGCAGGACAGGCGAGCGACCTCCTCGAACGTCGGCTCGACGACGCCCGTGACTGGCGCGACTACGACGGCGTGCTGCTACCGCACACCTTCTCCCCGCTCAACCTGCGCCGGTGCGAGGCGATGGTGCGCGCGGCGCGCGGCGAACCCGTCCGATCGATCGGCGAGGCGATGCGCTTGCCGGTCGTCGTCGAGTGAAGCGGACTCACGCCTCGCGTAGGACGTCGATCTCGAGATAGCCGTCGGGCACGAGACTCGTCGCGAGCATCACCGCGTCGATGTCCTCGTGGTCCACGAACGATCGCGAACTTCGATTCCGTGGCTCGAGCCAGAACTGCTCGATCCGTCCGGCGAGCGGAACGAGCTTCATCAGGTCGGTGAGACTCGATTCGACCGAGGCCGAGACCTCGTGCGTCGCGACCAGATCCCGCAGCTTGGGAAGCGCGTGGAGTCCGATCGCGAAGCCGAGTTCGCGGAACGCGAGTCGATGGTCGGGAAGCCGGTCGAACGGCCAGCTCCGCGCACTCGCGGCGACACCCCGGAGGACGTCACCGAGGATCCGCTCGAGCACACCGCGTTCGATCATCCCGGCGAGCGTCAGCCTGGCACTGCGGTACGCGTCGACGAGCAACCCGCCGAGCCCGAGCAGGTCCACCGTCGCCCAATCGGTGTCGACACACATCGAGTGCAGGTCGCCGACCGCATCCGCGAGGCCGAGTTCCTCCGGTGATCGCCCGGCCTGAGCACATAGCTCGAGCGTCGTCAGCCAGCCGTCGAGCGGATCGTGGTGACCCATCGACGGAACCTGCGGCCGCGACAGGTCGATGCTCATCTTCCAGAACATCCGCGGTCGCGCGCCGGGATGGGGCCGGTACACGAACCCTCGGTGCGCGATGCGCGCGAGTTCGATCGCCTGACCCAACCAACGCTCGTCGCCGGTCGCAGCCCGCAACCGCGTCAGCGCGTGCATCCACCGCGTCAGGTAGTGGAAGTACTGACCATCGCGTTCCCACTCGAGCCGCTCGTCGAACGGTTCGCGCACGCTGCGCTCCGGGAGGTCCTTGCCGATCCTCAGCCCACCCGCGGTCGGGTGAACGCAACCGGCCTCGTCGCCGAGCCCGCTGAGCCAACCCTGATGCGGCTCGTCGGGCCGATGTCGGCCGAGCACCTGGTGGACTCGATCGACGAGTCGCAACGCCGTCTCGAGGGCCGCGGGCTCCGAGGTGCGCCGGTACAACTCGAGGAAGTTGCAGACCGCAAACGCATCGGTCCATAGGTAGCGACGCGTGTCCGGACGGTCACCGCGCAGACCGGTGCGAGCGGCGAACGCGTCCATGAGCGACGCCGCCTGGTCGAGTGATCGCGAGGAGGCAACCACGGTCAGACTCCGAACGGATAGGTTTCCGGCA
>JAGQQZ010000699.1 GCA_020425915.1 Planctomycetota bacterium
CGCACGTCCGCGACGCGGTGCAGCGCGACGACGACCGAGAAGATCGCGAGGCCCGGGAACAACCAGAGGTGCCACGCGCTGGCAGTCGCGACGCGGAACTGGGCGATCAGCTCACCCCAGGAGACCACGCCGCTCGCGCCGAGACCGAGGAATCGCATCGTGGACTCGACCGTGATCGCGCTCGCGGCGACGAAGGCTGCGACGACGCCGACCTGCCCGAGGACGCACGGCAGCATGTGGCGCAACACGAGGCGGGGCGTTCCGATCCCGAGGCCGCGCGCCGTCGCCACGAACTCGCGCTCGCGCAGCGAGAGGAATTCGCCGCGTACGATCCGCGCGAAGCTGGTCCAGTAGATCGCCGCGAGCACCACGATCACGGCCGACTGCGATCGGCCGACGAACGCGGCGACGCACAGCACGGCGACGACGACCGGAAAACACAACGACAGCTCGACGAGGCGCAGGACCAGCGAATCGACGAGACCACCCCGCAATCCGGCGATGGCGCCGAGCGCGACACCGACGGCGCCCGCGAACAGCACCACGAACACCGCGACCTCGAGCGCGGTCGACGCGCCGTGGACGATCAGCGCGAGCACGTCACGCCCGGAACGATCGTTGCCGAACGGATGTTCGGTCGATGGCCCGGCGTAGAGACGTGCTTCGTCGGAGTTCGACGGATCGAACGGGATCGGCGCGAGCCACACGACGTCCTCCGAGTCGAACGGGACGGCACGCCACCAGTCGGACCAGGTCCCGTTCGCCGGCGGCTCCGGTCGTTCGCCCACCAAACCGGCGAACGCGGGGAACCGCCAGGTCCCGTCGATCCGCACGGCCAGTGGCAACTCGGTCGCGAGCAGCGGTCCGAACAGGCCGACGACGAGCCAGAGCGCGAGCACGATCTGAGCGATCCGTTTCGTCATCGCAGCTCCACCCGCGGATCGACGGCTCGGTGCAAGACGTCCGAGATCGTCAGCGCGAGCAGCGTCGCGCAGGACACGAGCAGGGTGATCGCCATCACGACGCCGACGTCCTTGTCGAGCACACCCTCGAACGCCATCCGACCCATGCCGGGGATCGCGAACGCCTGCTCCACGACGACCGTCCCCCCGACGATCGATGGCAGCAGTGTGCCGAAGAGGGTCGCGAGCGGGACGGCGCCGTGGCGAAACAGCGCACGGCGGATCTCACGTTCGCTCGCGCCCCAGTTCCGCATCGTGTTCACGAACTCCGATCGGGTCGCACGCACGACGGCTGCGCGTACGTGGCGGACCACGATCGCGAGCGGGACGAGCGCGAGTGTCGTGACCGGCATCGCCAGGTGCGCGGCCAGGTCGAGCCACTGCGCGCCGCGTGACCAGGCACCCGCGCCCTCGCTGGTCAGCCCACCCGCGGGCAGCCAGGGTCCACCGAGCCCACCGCCGAGCAGCAGGAGCAACAGCGTCGCGGTCAAGAACTCCGGCAGCGAGAAGCCGAGCAACACCGCGTTCGACACCATGCGATCACCCGCCGAGTCCGGTCGCATGCCCGACCACGTGCCGATCAACAGCCCGAGCCCGACGGCGAGCGTCACGGCGAGGAGTCCGAGCAGCGCGGACACGGCGAGCGCCCGCCCGAATCGCGCCCGGAACGCACCCGCGTCGGCCTGCGTCGCGCGGAAGTCGAAGCACGCTGCGTGCTCGACCCAGTGGAGGTAGCGTCGCCACCACGGCACGGGCCGTCCGGTCTCCGCATCGATCATGCCGACCGCGACCCGCATCTCGCGCACCGCCGCCGCTCGCGCCTCGGCCGTCGCGTGCTCCATCGACGACTCGACCCGAGCCCGTTCGCGATCGATCGGCAGCCAATCGAGGACCAGGAACGTCGCCAACGTGATCCCCACGAG
>JAGQQZ010000057.1 GCA_020425915.1 Planctomycetota bacterium
GCTGCGCGCCGGTGATCTCGACGGTGCATTCGATCAACCCCGAGTCGCGATCGCAGCGCTCGAGCGATTCGACGCGACGACCGTGCCGGACGGCGTCGGCACGCGGATCGTCGCGGCCGTCGAGGCTGGGAGTCTCGAGCCGATGCCGGCGGCACTCCAGCTCGTGAGGTTGTGCGGTGAGGCGTGTGCCGACACGCTGCGCGATTGGACGGCGTCGGCGGAATCGCTGCCGCTCGATCGTTGGTCGCGTGCCCACGATCGGGCCGCCGCGGGGCTCCGTGGACTCGCCGAACTCGGGCGCGACGAGGGTGCCGCGAAGCTCGCGACCGCCGAGGCCCGTGCACGGGGTCACGCGGTCTACTTCGATCCCGCGACCGGCTGCGTTCGGTGCCACGGTGACGACGGTCGCGGCCTCCCCGGATTCCCGTCGCTCGATGGATCTCCCTGGGTCCACGGCGACCCGGCGCGCGCGGCGGCGGTCGTCGTCCACGGCCTCCTCGGCGAACTCGACATGCCCGGGGGGGAGCACTTCCACGCGGCGATGGAACCGCTCGGTGGCATCCTGTCCGATGCGGAGATCGCGGATGTCTTGACCTTCGTCCGTCAGAGCTGGGGGAACTTCGCTGCGCCGGTGGATCCCGCGGTCGTCGAACGGGCGCGCGCCGACCTGCCGACGAGTTCCACGATGTGGACGACGGCGGCACTGCTCGATCGGTATCCACTCGATCGGGACACGCTGGTCTCGGCCGATCACGACGAATCTGGCGTGTTCCCGTGGCTGCTCGGGGCCGTCGTGCTGATCGTGGTCGTCGCTGCGGCTCGAAAGCGCTGACCCACGCCCGTCTCGACCCGGACGAAACTCTGCAGGCATCCGTGCCTCTCCCCGGGTGCTCGACCTCACCCGAGACACCCTGACGAGAGGAATCCCATGGAACGCACCCTTCGCGGCATCGCCGGCACCGTCGTGCTCGCGTCCGTGCTCCTGGCCGCTGCCTTCGGAACGTTCGATCTCACGACCCCGAGTTGGCTCTGGCTGACGCTGTTCGTCGGACTGAACCTCCTACAATCCGCGTTCACGAACTGGTGCCCGATGATGTGGATCCTCGCGAGATTCGGCGCGCGGCCGGCGCGAGCCTGATCCGAGTCCGAGCCTGCCCAAGCCATGAAGTTCGCGGACCGAATCGCCGAGTTCTCCGCCCGTCGTCGTCGTCTCGTGCTCGCGGCGACCGCCGCGCTGACGCTGTTCTTCGGGCTGGGGGCGGCGCTTCCGTCGATCTGGCCGGAGACGTTCCCGTCGCTGCACGGGGTCGAGGTCGACACCGACCCCGAGAACATGCTGTCGGCCGACGAGCCGGCGCGCGTGTTCCACCGCGAGACCAAGGCGGACTTCGGGCTCAGTGACATCGTCGTCGTCGGCGTGGTCGACGATTCGCGGCCCGAGGGCGTGTTCCATCCGAAGGCCCTCGCCGACATCTACGACCTCGCGACCTACGCCAAGACGCTGCACTGGAAGGACGAGAACGGCGAGGACGCGGGCGTCGTCAGCGTCGACCTGCTCGCACCGTCGACCGTCGACGACATCTCGCAGGGCGGCCTCGGTTCGGTGCGGTTCGAGTGGCTCATGCCGGAGCCGCCGAAGACCACGGAGGATGCGCTGGCGATCCGCGATCGAGCCCAGCGGATCCCGTTCCTCAACGGAACGCTCGTCTCCGAGGACGGCCGCGCGATCGCGCTCTACGTGCCGCTGACCGACAAGCACCTCAGCTATCGGATCGCGACGGCGTTGCGCGAGCGCATCGCGACCTATGCCGGCACCGAGCAGTATCACATCACCGGCCTGCCGATCGCGGAGGACACGTTCGGCGTCGAGATGTTCAAGCAGATGGCGATCTCGGCGCCGCTCGCGATGCTCGTGATCTTCCTGCTGATGCTGTGGTTCTTCCGCAGGATGGCGCTCGTGGTCGGACCGATGATCCTCGCGATGGTGTCGGTCATCGTCACGATGGGCGCGCTCGTGATGGCCGGCAAGCCGGTCCACATCATGAGCAGCATGATCCCGATCTTCATCATGCCGATCGCGGTGTTGGACTCGGTGCACCTGCTCAGCGAGTTCTTCGATCGATATCGAGCGACCGGTGATCGGCTCAGCACGATGCGGACCGTCATCGACGAGCTGTTCGTGCCGATGCTATACACGACCCTGACCTCGGCGGCCGGTTTCGCCTCGCTCGCACTGACGCCGATCCCGCCGGTGCAGGTGTTCGGCGCGTTCGTGGCGTTCGGCATCCTCGTCGCGTGGATCCTGACGGTGACGCTGATCCCGGCCTATGTCATGGTGCTGCCGGCGCGTGTGTTCGAGAACTTCGGCGCCACGCACGACGAGGGCAGCGCGTCGATGTTGACGCGTGCGTTGCGCCGTGTCGGACCGATGACGCAGCGGCATCCGAAGGCGATCCTCGGCGTCGCCGCGGTGTTGCTCGCGATCGCGGGCTACGGCATCTCGCGAATCGTCATCAACGACAACCCGGTCAAGTGGTTCGCCGCGGGCCACGAGATCCGCGTCGCCGACGAGGTGCTCAACGAGCACTTCGGGGGCACCTACATGGCCTACCTGTCGCTGTCGGCGGAGGATCGCGCGTGGGACGCGAACGTGTTCGCTTCCCGACTCGACCAGCGGCTCGCGACCCGACGCCGCGAACTCGTCGAGGACGGCGCGGAAGACCTGGCGCCCGCATTCGACGAGATGCGCGCGCTGTTGCCGCACGCCGTGGCGCGCACGAAGTCGCGCGCGGAAGCCCTCGACGCGCTCGACCGGATCGCCCAGGACAAGCTCGACGCCGCCGAGGACGCGCTGGCGTACTCGTGGGACGAGGTCTCGACCGCGCTGTCGGCGGAACGCCAGGCCGACGACGTGTTCAAGGACCCCGCGGTCCTGCGGTGGATCGTCGGACTCCAGCGCTATCTCGGGGAAACCGGTCTCGTCGGCAAGAGCAGTTCGATCGCGGACGTCGTACAGACCGTCCACCGCGAGTTGTTCCTCGGGGAGCAGGGTCAGTACCGTGTGCCCGACACGAGCGCAGCGGTCGCGCAGTGCCTGCTGACCTACCAGAGCAGCCACCCTCCCGACGACCTGTGGCAGTTCGTCACGCCCGACTACCGTCGGGTGAGCCTCTGGCTGCAGCTCACGAGCGGGGACAATCGCGACATGGTCGCCGTGCACGACGCGGTCGACGCGTACGTCGCCGAGCACGCGCCGCCGGTTCCGCTGCACCACGAGTGGTTCGGGCTCACCCACATCAACGTCGTCTGGCAGGGCAAGATGGTCGTCGGCATGCTCGAGTCGCTCGCCGGCGCGTTCGTCGTCGTCGTGCTGCTGATGATCGGCCTGTTCCGCTCGGTGTTGTGGGGACTGCTCGCGATGCTGCCGCTGACGTTGACGATCGCCCTCGTCTACGGAGTCGTCGGTCTGATCGGCAAGCCGTACGACATGCCGGTGGCCGTACTGTCGTCGCTCGCGCTCGGCCTCGCGGTGGACTTCGCGATCCACCTGCTCGCCCGCGCGCGTCGCGTGCGCCGCGAGGTCGGGTCGTGGGACCGCGCGCTACCGATCATGTTCGACGAGCCGGCGCGGGCGATCACCCGCAACGCGATCGTGATCGCGGTCGGCTTCCTACCTCTGCTGTTCGCGCCGCTGGTCCCGTACCAGACCGTCGGATTCCTGCTGGCGGCGATCCTCGCGGTCTCCGGCGTCGCGACCTTGCTGCTGCTCCCGGCAGTCATCACACTGCTCGAACGATTCCTGTTCCGCGGCGAAACGAAGTCCGTTCCGCCCACGACCGAGGAGGTCTCGCCATGAAGTTGTTCATCCGAGCCGCGCTGCTGATCGGTGCGTGCGCGGTCCCGCTCGCCGCGCAGGACGAAGGCGCGGCCAAGGCCATGACCGTCGACGAGATCGTCGCCGAATCGAACCGGGTCGCCTACTACCAGGGCCGCGACGGGCGCGCCCAGGTCAAGATGGAGATCGTCGACGCACAGGACCGCACGCGCGTACGGGAGATGACGATCCTCCGGCGCGACGACCCGGCGCCCGCCGGTGCGGACGGCAAGGTTCCCGACGGCGACGACTACTGCGGCAAGCAGCGGTTCTACGTCCGCTTCCGCCGGCCCGCCGACGTCGACAAGACCACGTTCCTGGTCTGGAAGAACCCGGGGGAAGACGACGACCGTTGGTTGTTCCTGCCGGCGCTGGATCTCGTCAAGCGCGTCTCGTCGGCCGACAAGCGCAGCAGTTTCGTCGGTTCGAACTTCTACTACGAGGACGTGTCCGGACGGCACACCCAGGCCGACGAGCACGAACTCGTCGAGACGACCGAGAACTACTACGTCATCGAGTCGAAGCCGAAGGACCCCAAGTCGGTGGAGTTCGCCTCGTACAAGACGTGGATCCACAAGGAGTCGTTCGTCGTCGTCAAGGTCGAGTACCGCGACGAGAAGGGCGAGACCTACCGCACCTACGAAGCGCTCGCCGTCGAGTCGGTCCAGGGCTATCCGACCGTGACCAAGGCGAAGATGAGCGACCTGCGCACCAAGGGTTCGACGACGGTCGAGTACAGCGACGTCGCCTACGACATCGGTCTGCCCGAGGACATCTTCACGGAGCGATACCTGCGCCGCGAACCGCGGAAGTACATGCGATGATCCGCGCGTTCGCCGTCACGCTGCTCGCCGCTGGGCTCGCTGCGCAGGAACCGGATCTTCCGCAGGGACTCGGCAAGCCGGAGCCGAAGCTGCCGTCGGGTCTCGACCAGCAGCAGAAGCCGGACGAGCCGGCGCTCCCGTCGGGGCTCGGCGAGAAGCCCGCCGACGATGGAGACGACACCGGCGACGACGGCGAGAGCTGGGCCGGGCGGCTCGGGATCACGGGATTCCTCGACGTGCGCGTCGGCACGCGGACGCAACGGGATCCGCACGAGCGCGACTTCTCGATCGCCGAGGCGCGGCTGCGACTCGAGCACGAACGCGCGTTCGACTCGTTCGTCGTCCGGCTGTCGGGCGACCTCGTCGCTGACACGCTCGCGCGGACTTGGCGCCCGGATCTCGAGAGCGGCGAGGGCTTCCTCGACCTGCGCGAGGCGAACGTGCAGACGACGCCGTGGCCATGGATGGACGTCAAACTCGGTCGGCAGGTGTTGACGTGGGGGACCGGCGACCTCGTGTTCCTGAATGACATGTTCCCCAAGGACTGGGTGTCGTTCCTGTCCGGTCGCGACGACGAGTATCTGAAGGCGCCGTCCGACGCCCTGCGCGTCGGCCTGTTCTCCGACCTGGCCAACCTCGAGGTCGTCGCCACGCCACGGTTCGACCCCGACCGATACTTGCGCGGGGATCGGTTGTCCTACTACGACCCGGCGCTCGGTCGTCGCGCGGGCCGTGACTCCGTGCAGGATCCGATCGTGCCCGACGAGTGGGGCGACGACGCCGAACTCCACCTTCGCCTGTCGAAGAACGTGGCCGGCCTCGAACTCGACGGCTACGGCTACGTCGGTCGCTGGAAGAGTCCGGCCGGGGTCGATCCGATGACGGGACGCGGCACCTTCCCGCGGCTGTCGGTGTGGGGCGCGAGCGTCCGCACGCAGGTCGCCGGCGGCGTTGCGAACGCCGAGTTCGCCTACTACGACTCGCGCCAGGACCGCGACGGTGACGACCCGACGATCCAGAACTCGCAGGTGCGCGGGTTGATCGGCTTCGAGCGCGACCTCCCCGAGGTCGCCGACGCGTTGACGCTCGGCCTGCAGTACTACGTCGAGGCGATGCTCGACCACGGTGACTACCTCGCCACGCTGCCGGGCGGGATGCCGGCGCGCGACGAGCTGCGCCATGTGGTCACCGCGCGTGTGACGAAACTCCTGATGGAGCAGCGGCTGCGCCTGTCGCTGTTCGGCTTCGTCAGCCCGAGCGACCACGACGCCTACCTGCGCCCGTCGGCGAGCTACACGATCGACGACAGCTGGACCGCGACGATCGGTGCGAACGTGTTCGTCGGCGAGGATCCGCACACGTTCTTCGGGCAGTTCGAGCGGAACTCGAGCGTGTTCGCGGCGGTGCGGATGAGCTTCTGAGTGTGTCGGGGCTGGCCTTCACTCGGGCTCGCAACGAC
>JAGQQZ010000700.1 GCA_020425915.1 Planctomycetota bacterium
CTCTAGCGAGCCGGCCTGCGCCGCCCGGTGCGCTCGTCCGCACGTCAGGTCCGCGATTCCGAAAATGCTCGCCGGTCGGCGTTCGCGGCAAGGCCCGATGGCACGGGGCCCGGGGATCGAGGACCGCGATGGCTGGGCCCGACACCGGTTGCCGCCTGCCGCATCGCCGCTCAGAATCGCGACCATGCCCTCCGTCGTTCGATCGGTCCTGGGAATCGTCGTGACCGCGGCCGCGCTCGGCGCGCAGTCGCCGGCGCCGGGATTCCGGATGCTGTCCGCGCACGCGTCGACCGACACGTACCTGATCGATCTGGCGGGCGAGGTGGTGCACGTCTGGCCGGGGGAGCACCCTCCGGGCAACAGCGTCTACCTCGAACCCGACGGCACCCTGCTCCGGACCGAGACCTTACCAGGCGGTCCGAACATCGGTGGCCGCGGTGGGGCGCTCAAGCGCATCGCGTTCGACGGCACCGTGCTCTGGAACTGGCAGTACGCGGACGACAACGGTTGGGCGCACCACGACGTCGCGCTGATGCCCAACGGCAACGTGTTGATGATCGCGTGGGATCGCATGTCGGCTGCCGATGCGATCGCCGCGGGTCGGAATCCCGCCCTGCTCGCCAGTGACGACTGGCTGCCCGACGCGATCATCGAGGTGCGGCAGACCGGCCCGAACTCGGCGGACATCGTCTGGGAGTGGCACCTGATGGACCACGTCGTGCAGGACTTCGATCCGACCAAGCCGAACTTCGGCGTGATTCGTGACCACCCCGAGCGCGTCGACCTGAACTACCCGCCCGAGGCTCGCGTCACCGGCGAATGGAACCACTGCAACGCGATCGACTACGACCCGGATCGCGACTTGATCGTGTTGAGCTCACCGTTCGTCGGCGAGTTGTGGATCATCGACCATTCGACGACGACCGCGGAGGCGGCGAGCCACGGCGGCGGGGACTACAACTTCGGCGGTGACATCCTCTACCGCTGGGGCAATCCCGAGGCCTACGGCGTCGGCACGTTCCTCGACCGGAAGCTGTTCTTCCACCACGGGACCAACTTCATCGACGCAGGCCTGCCCGGCGCCGGCAACCTGCTCGTGTTCAACAACCGCGCCGGCACGCTGAGCGCGCAGGACTACTCGTCGCTGGTCGAACTCGAACTGCCGCGCACGTTCTGGATCGTCCCTGGTCAGCGCTACGGTCCGACCGCACCGGTGTGGGAGTTCACCGCGCCCGACCCCACGAGCTTCTACTCCGCGATCGTCTCGAGCGTGCAGCGCCTGCCGAACGGCAACACACTCGCGCTCGCGGGACAGTCGCCGCATCTCCTCGAGGTCGATCCGCTCGGGACGATCGTGTGGGAACACTTCCCGACCGAGCCGATCGTCCCGGCCGAGCCGGGCATCGCGTTCCGCGTCGGCTACGTCGACCGCACGTTCTGGACGAGCACTCGCGAGCTGTCGGTCTCCGCCGGCGGGTCCGTCGACTTCCACGTCGTCGCCGGACCTTCGCACGCGGCGGATTTCTATCTCGTCCTGGGTTCGGCGTCCGGCGTCGCGCCGGGCGTGACGTTCAACCAGGACGTGCGGCTCGCGTTGAACTTCGACGGTTACATGAGCACGACGCTCAACAGCGCCAACACGTTCCCCTTCTCCAACACGCTGGGCACGCTCGACGCGAGCGGCCGAGCTGACGGTTCGTTCACGCTGCCCGGCGGTATCCTCCCGGCTGCGGCGATCGGTCTCGAGTTCCACCACTCGTTCGTGCTGTTCGATGCCGATTCGATGTTGCCGGTCCGCGCCGGCAACCCCGTTCCATTGACCTGGGTGGATTGATCGATGAGTCCGACCCGACATCTCCCGTCGCTGATCCTGTTGACCTGCTCCGCAGTCATGGCGCAGGCGCCGGCGCCAGGGCTCCGGTTGTACGCTCCGTTCGGAACCTTCGACACGTATCTCATCGACACCAACGACCAGGTCGTGCACACGTGGACCGACACGAACACGGTCGGCGCCAGTGTCTACCTCGAGGACGATGGCACGATGCTCCGCACGGTCTTCCTGCCCGGCGGACCGAGGGTCGGCGGTGCGGCCGGTGGTCTGCGCCGCTTCGCGCTCGACGGCACGAAGACCTGGGACTTCCGGAGGGGTGATCTCACGACGTGGTCGCACCACGACGTGGCACCGATGCCCAACGGCAACGTCCTGATGACGGTCTGGGAACGGCTGACGGCTGCGGACGCGATCGCGGCCGGACGCAACCCGCTGCTGCTCGGCAGCAACGATTGGTTGCCGGACGCGGTCATCGAAGTGCAGCAGACCGGGCCGACCAGCGGGACCGTCGTGTGGGAGTGGCGCGTCATGGACCACGTCGTGCAAGACTTCGACCCGACGCAGTCGAACTTCGGTGTCGTCGCGAGCCATCCCGAGCTCATCGACGTCAACTATCCGCAGGTCATCCTCGGCGACGGCGAGTTCAACCACATCAACTCGATCGACTACGACCCGAAGAACGACGTGATCCTGCTCGGGACGCCGTTCCAGAACGAGATCTGGATCATCGATCACTCGACCACGACGGCGGAGGCGGCCGGGCACACCGGCGGCAACCACGGCCGCGGCGGCGATCTGCTCTACCGTTGGGGCAACCCACAGGCCTACCGGCGCGGGACGCCGGCGGACCAGCAGCTGTACTTCCAGCACGGCGCGGAGTTCATCCAGCCAGGACGGCCGGGTGCCGGCAACGTCATCCTGTTCAACAACCGCGCGGGTGCGCTGCAGGGCCAGAGCTACTCGTCGGCGGTCGAGATCGTCTTGCCGGCGACGTTCCAGTTGCCTGCGGGCCAGGCGTTCGGACCGGTCGCGCCGGTCTGGGAGTACACCGACCCGATTCCGTCCGACCTGTACTCGCCGATCGTCTCGAGCGCCGAGCGTCTTCCGAACGGCAACACGCTGATCTGCAGCGGGTTCCAGGCCGGCTACACCTTCGAGGTGGATCCCGCGGGCAACAAGGTCTGGGAGTACCTGCCGACGCTGCCGTATCCCAACCTCACGTTCCAGGCGAGCTACGTCGGGGACCACATGTTGTGGACCGACTCGACCGAGTGGTCGGTCGCGAACGGCGGCACGATCACGTTCGACCTGATCGTCGGCAGCCCCTTCGCCGGGCGCTTCTACGTGTTGCTCGGTTCGGCGTCCGGCACGACACCCGGTTTCCCGCTGGGTGCGGTCAACCTGCCGCTGAACTTCGACGGCTACCTCGAGACGACGATCAACCTCGCGAACGTCGCGCCGTTCGGCAACACGATCGGTACGCTGGACGCGAACGGTCGGGCGACCGCGACCTTCTCGTTGCCCGGAGGGTTGTTGCCACCGGCGGCGGTCGGGACCGAGCTGCATCATGCGTTCGTGCTTTTCGATGCAGGCGTCGTGAATATCGAGCGCGCGAGCAACGCGGTGCCGATGGTCTGGGTGCCGTAATCAACGGAGCCATCGGACCCTAGCGCCGAGGCGCCGTGGTGACCGCCGTGGCCATGACGCTCGAACGCAATGTTGCGGGCTTGCGCGCGCCCTCGGGAGCGCGAGAATCTCCACACCATGGTTCGCTCCCCATACCTCCTCTCGTTGCTCCTCGCGGGGTCGCTCGCCGCGCAGAGCTCTCCTGCCCCGGGCTTTCGCCTGTTCGCGCCGTTCGGTTCGCTCGACACCTACCTGGTCGACACCAACGACGTGATCGTCCACACCTGGCACAGCGACCACCCGCCGATCGGGGCCTACCTCGAAGACAGCGGTGCGCTGCTGCGCCCGATCTACACGCCCTACCTGCCAAACGTCCCGAACATCGGTGGCGTCGGTGGCGGTGTCCAGCGGCGCGCGTTCGACGGCTCGCTGAAGTGGCAGTACCTCTACGCGTCGAATTTCGGTTGGTCGCACCACGACGTCGCCACGATGCCGAACGGCAACATCCTGATGATCGTGTGGGATCGCCTGACCGCGGCCGACGCGTTCGCGATGGGTCGCAACCCGGCCTACCAGACGTCCAACGAGTGGAACCCCTGCGCGATCATCGAGGTCCAGCAGACGGGCCTCTACACGGGGGCGATCGTCTGGGAATGGCACTTCATGGATCACACGATCCAGGACTTCGATCCGACCGCGCCGAACTTCGGCGTCGTCGGTGACCACCCCGAGAAGCTCGACATCAACTTCCCGCCGGAGGCCGACCTCCGTGGGGAGTGGAACCACATCAACACGATCGACTACGACCCGGTCAACGACCTGATCGTCATCGGCTCGCCCTACCAGAACGAGTTCTGGATCATCGATCACTCGACCACGACTGCCGAGGCCGCGAGCAACACCGGCGGCAACTACGGCAAGGGGGGTGGCTTCCTGTATCGGTGGGGCAACCCGCAGTCGTATCGAGCCGGAACCGCGGCGGACCAGCAGCTGTTCTTCCACCACGGTGCGAACTTCATCGACGAAGGTCTCCCGGGTGCGGGCAACACCTGATCTTCAACAACCGCGTCAGCATCAACGAGTCGACGCTGGTCGAGGTGCAGTTGCCGCCGACCTTCGACGCGCCGCCGCCGGGAACGCCCTACGGCCCTGCCGCGCCGATCTGGGAGTACCGGCACCCGGAACCCGGCATGTTCCACTCGTTCATCATCTCGAACGCGATTCGCCTGCCGAACGGCAACACGCTCGCCTGCAGTGGTACCCAGGGCGGCCTCATGCTCGAGGTCGATCCCGCTGGCAACATCGTCTGGAACCTCAAGCCCGACGTCGTGCCCGACTTCCCGGGGATGACGTTCCGCGTCGACTACACCGAGCGACGGTTGTGGGCCGACTCCAACGAGGTGTCCTTGTCCTCAGGTGGCGAGGTTCGCTTCAACCTCTGCGCCGGGTCGGACTCCGCCGACAAGCTCTACTTCATCTTCGGCTCCGCGTCGGGGACGTCGCCGGGCGTGAACTTCGACGGGCACCAGCTCCTGCTGAACCCGGACGACTACTTCATCACGACGATCTTCACGGCGAACCAGTATCCGTACAACCGCACCGCGGGTGTGCTCGACGGCTGCGGCTGCGGCTGGGGGACGTTCACGATGCCGGGTGGGATCATCCCGACGACCGCCGCGGGCGTCGAACTCAACCACGGTTTCGTCGTGTTCGACTCGGGCGCCAACGCCGTCACGAAGTCGAGCAACTCGGAACCGATGACCTGGCAGTTCTGAGCCGACCCTGCTGACCGCGCTGTTCGGCGCGGTCAGCGGTCGCGCAAGAACTCGGCCAGCGCCCGACCTGCGACCTGGTTGCCGCGCGCGTTGAAGTGCGTGTCCCGCAGGTGATAGAGGTGACGATCGCCGTCGGCGAGCGGTCGCACCTCCCTGAGGACCGGAAGCAGGTCGAGGTAGGGGATGCCGCGCTGATCGAGCCATGCGCGGATCCGTTCCTGCGGCCGTAGCCGTCCGTACCGCTGCGGATCCTCGCGACCGGCGAGTGCGTCCCGCCAGAGGTCGTCCTCCACCTGGAACTCGTCGGGGATCAGCACGAACCAGATCGGCGTGGGCGTGGCGCGCTCGACCATCGCGTCCAGGATGCTGAACAGCGCATCGTAGGCCGCCACGGAGTCCGGTCCGCAGGCGGCGACGATCCGCGTGTATTCGATGTCGCGATAGGCCTCGCGCGAGAACGTCGGTTGCTCGAGCGCGTGGTCCTCGAGCCAGGGATAGCGAGCGACCACCGCGTCTCGCTCGAGGACGACGTCGCGTTCGAGTTCGCCCTGCACGTGACCGGCCTCGTGTCCGGTCCTCGTCTGCTCGGCGCCCAGGCGCAGGAGCCGACACGTCACCTGGTAGAGCTGGCAGCGCGTGCGGTCGAACAGCTCTCGCCACCATCCGAAGTCGTCGCGGTAGCGCAGCGAGTCGTGGACGTCGTTGCCGACGAACAGCGTGACGATGACCGCGTCCGGAGCGAGCGGGAGGGCGTCCTGTTCGAGGATGGTCCGATACTCGGCCGGACCGATGGTCGTGATCCCGAAGTTCGCGATGTCGGTGTCGCCGAGCAGTGCTTCGCAGACCGTCGTGTAGTGGAACGCGTGCGGCACGACACCCTGACCGAACGAGTCGCCGATCGCGATCAGGAACCGCCGACCCGCTCGACGGACGGGATCGACGTCGGGGAACCCGAGCCGGTTGGCGGGGAAGCCGAAGTGCGCCTGACCTGGCGCGAGGCGATAGCGGTCGATCTGGGCGCGGGGCGTCGTCGTCCGTTCGAACACCGGGCTCGCCGTGAACAGCGGGACACACCGGAGCGTGGCCTCGGTGCCGACCAACGCGACGCACAAGGAGAACGCGCCGAGGTCGAGCGCGTTCCTAGCGCGCGCGGAGATGCGACCACGGACCCGTCGGGCGAGGAGCAGGAACGTGGCGAACACACCGCACGCGAGACCGAGGTGGATCGACAGGAACAGCGCCTTGAACGTCGGTGCGAACACTTGGTAGGCCACCGCTGTGAGCACGAACGCGCAGAACCCGGCGCGCCACTCCCACGCCTCGACGCGCCGACGGCGCCAGGTGTCGACCACGGCGGCGGCCGAGCACGCACACGACACGACGCTGCCGGCGAGGAGCGCCGCGAACGTCTCGGGAGCGAGCAGGCTGATGCTGTGCGGTCGCGAGATCACGACCGCGAGCGCGAAGCCGGAGGTCGCAGCGCCGCCGAGCAGGATCCACCGAAACACGGTTGCAGTGTCGCGGATCGGTGGCTGGCTGCAAATGGAGATGCGGTTCGTGGCTCGTGAGGTGATGGTTCGATCGAGACGGGACTCACTCGGGCTCGCAACGACA